>JAHOYZ010000052.1 GCA_019038695.1 Candidatus Zixiibacteriota bacterium | reverse complement strand
TGTGACTGTCGAAATTCAATTCTCGATAAGGCATTAGGTGTCTCCTTTGTGGGTCATTGAAAACTCTAGGATACACCTTTTGTCTTTTACACACTTCTAAAGATATTACCCTGCACTGTATAGGAGTTTGCAAGGTTGTTTCCTGGTCGTGTTCGAAAGTAAAGCGGAGAGACAGGGATTCGAACCCTGGGTAGGCCATAAAACCTACAACGGATTAGCAATCCGCCGCCTTCAGCCGCTCAGCCATCTCTCCGTCAACTGAATATATCGGGAAGATGATCGGATTTCAAGAAGTTTCTGGGGTCGTTGTCAGTGTTTGCCGTCGCGATCCTCTCTCCACTCAGAGACCATTACCCGGCCTCCCTCGAGGGTTAGTTTGCAAGCCCCAGTCTGTTCTGTAAATTCCCGGTAAACCATACCAAAGTGTGCGATAACACCGGGGTAGAGAGTATCTTTGACGACGATTTGTGCATCCTTAAATTCTTGCATCCGCCCTTCGATGCCAGCCTTGGTTTCATCTAATGCCTTGAGAGCATCGGGGGCACCAGTCTGAAATTCTTCCAGTTGCTTCAAGATGGCTTCTTTGTCGCTATCCAGTTTTCCATCTCCCTGAAGGCGATACAGTCCATATAGAGTCTCTTTGACCCTCTTAAGATCAGCATTCACCCGGTCGATTTCCTGCATCGTGTTCTCGTACTCACTCATGATTTCGGTATCGTAGGCTACGTAGAGGTCGGTAATGGTCCCGGCATCAGAGCCAGCCACTGAGGATCTGATTTCCTTGCCGGCGTAGATCGCTCCGCCCGCAATGGTGCCCTTCTTGCCACAGATATCGACATTTCCGCCAGCAGTCACCTGGCAATTGATAAGCTCTCCGCCTACAGTCACATTACCGCCGGATTCGATTGTCAGTCCCTCGGCGAACTTGAGGATAATGTCGCCTCCGACCTTGATATTCCCCTCACCTTTGCCAAAGCATCCACCCTTAATGACGATGTTTCCTTTGCAGTCGATTACACAATCCTGGACATTCCCGCCAACGTCGAGGTTACCGCCAACATGTACTTTGAATCCTGCGTTGATCTGACCTCCGATTATCACTGAACCGGCGCAGTCGATGTTGCCCACTCTCATATCGACATCGCCCTGGATTGATGTCACATCATTGACGGAAATGCCGTCCCGAGTGAGAACTATGGATCCACTTGTGGTCGCAATCAATGACAGGTCATCCTCGGAGATTTTCGTGTTTTTACCCGATTGGAATGGCAGGTCACGTCCACATGCCGCTTTGACAGGAGTACCCCTGACGCTGGTACCATCAACTCCATCTGTTGGCGGAGTCTTAACCACTAACACCTGATCTTCCTCTACATTTTGAATGAAGTTCAGAGACCGATAGTCAATTCGGCCGTCTTCATCCTCTTCCGGAGCTTGATCCCTCTTGGTTTCAAATGTGTACTCGAAGATGGCGTCGTTTCCCTTGACGGGTTTGGTTCCCGCCGCGATCCGGACCGGCGTATCCCACTCTCGTTTGACCAGGGCTTCATCGATGGCCTCCCAGTCGATTCCGTATACGAGACCGACACGTTCAATCTCCTCTTTGACATTGTCCAGAGTGGTTTCGTTGCTTCCGGGCGAAGGTTTGGATATAGCCATCATGGCCGTCATGCTGTCCTTGGCAATGACAATTCGAACGAGAGATGACTTTGCGGTTTGCGTCGATGTACTAGTGGAGAGTGACATAAGTTAACTCACTTCGGTAGTGGATTGGTCTTTATTGGATAACATGCGCCAGTATGCTCTTTCTACAATCAGGGATATCTCGTAGCTCCGGAATGGCTTAGTAATATACTCATCAGCACCCAGCAATAGAGCGTCCTTAACGGTATAGCTGTCGCCAAAGCCGGTCATGATTATGATACCGATATTGGGGAATTCGCTCTTAATTGTCCTTAGAAGTTCAAATCCGTCCATACGAGGCATTTGCATGTCTGAAATCACAATATCGTACGGCTCTTCGCGCAGTATCTCGAGTGCGGTCACGCCATCCTCGGCGCATTTTATCTGGTATCCCTCACGGGACAGAATTTTCTCCAGCAGGGAACGCAGGACCTCCTCGTCGTCAACAATCAGTATCGAAATGGTGTTCTTCATACAGCCCTTGCTATTCCTCTTGTGTAATACCTGCGGCAGTCCCCAGGCGGTCTATTGTTTCTAACGTTCCAAAGCAGACGCCAAACTCTCAATAAAGTCCTCAAGTCGGACAGGTTTATAGAGCACCCGGCAGGCTCCAAGTACTCCCGCCTCTTTCACTAGACGATCGGTTGCATTGCCGGTTACGATCATGACTGGCGTATGGGGGGACATTTGCTTGATTTCATGCAAAACATCCAATCCGGATATCTCAGGCATGATAAGATCCAAGGTGACGAGATCGTACGAAGCCGTTTGCATTTTCTCGACAGCCTCACTTCCCGAAACAGCCAGGTCCACATCGAAGGCATCCGTCTCGCTACAGAATTCACCAAACACCTTGCGCATCCACTCTTCGTCGTCTACGATTAAGATTTTGAAGGGAACCCCGTGCTGTTTGGCCAGCTTGTCGATATGACTAAAATCGTATGTTCCCATTTGTCAATCCCACCGTGAGAATTTCATTAATTCGCCCACTCAAACCGACTCGAGACACAATAGATAAGCTCGTGCGGCCGATCCAGGGGCATCCTTACACTATAGTCTAAATATCGTCAGATTTCGCTTAACCTGAAGTAGAGGGCGGTGAAAGAGTAGGTTCAATCCGTGACTAACACACATCCACACATCTCGTAGCCAAACTCACTTGGAGCTGGAATCTTTATCCTGTGACAGGGAAGTCATGATTTGCCCACACTGATCGAGAATACACCTCAGTCGAGCCTCAAGAGGATCCGGTCCTGCGGTCTGTGACTCGGACTGTTCTACGACACCCGCACCGGAGTTTCTGGCAGTATTGATAAAACCGGCCAACTCCCGTACCGCTTTCACTGTGCCATTGACCAATCGAATGAAATCTGATTCCAAGTGCGAGAGCCGGTCAGATTCGGTCTTGGCTTTGGCCAGGTAAATGGCCAGATTCAGAGCCAGGATTTTGACTTCCTCTCCCAGAGCATCGACCTGCTCTACCAGTTCAGAATGACTCCCACGCTGGGTATCAATATTCATTTCAGCTCCAGACTTGGCCTTGTAGTTCCTCGCGGACGAATATATCTCCGGCCGGATCCTGCCTCGACAATTCGCAATCCAAGCTAATGATCCTCCAGCAACGGGAGTTCCACAAAGAGACATGGCCCTCCATCAGAGCCGCTGGCGAGATCCAGGCGACCACCATGGAACTTGAAGGTTTCATTTGTGACCAGCAAGGGCAGGTACTGTGTCTGCGATTGATCCGCAAACATCTGTTTCAGCGATCGTTCTATACGTCTGACGTGATCACCCGGACACTCCATAATGACGAGCAGTCTTGCCATACCCCCTACTCGTTCGGTCCGCAACACCAGTCTTCCAGAGGGCATAATATCCTCAGCAATTAGTCCGAGGAGCTGTCCGATTGCATGTCTGAGTTGTTCGCGATTGCCGCGAACGATGAGTGGCGCCTGAGCCAGAGCTCGGGAGATCGAAATCTTTGAACGATGCATAATACCCTGTAATCGATCGAAATCATCATCAATCAACCTGGAGAACTCAATTGTCTCAAGGTCATTGCTGGAGGCCTGCGAAAACCTGAGGACTTGGTGCAAGACACTTTCGATACGCTTGATTTCGGTCGAGACAATGTTTAGGTATTCCTGTTGTTCGCTTGTGGGTTGAGCTTGAAGCGTAAGACTGACAAAGCCAGCCATAATATCAAGCGGATTCTGGAGGGAATGGGCAATGGCTGCTGTCAGTTCACCCATAACGGACATCTTTCCAAACTGAATCGCTTGCTCCTGTGATTCCGCTAATTGTCGATTAATTTGTTGCAGCTCGTCAACCCGTTTTCTTTCGAGGTCTAACAATCGGGCGCGCTGAATCGCCACTGCGGCTTGATCGGCCAATATCTGGAGCAGACCGACGGCATCATCGGCGATAGGTTGACCGGTTATGAAGTTATCTGCTGCGAGCAATCCGCGAAGATTGCCTTTGCTGACCAATGGTACCAGTGCGGCGTTTTTCGTACCCAAACAGTCAAGGAAGGAACTTGTATTGGCGTCGATGGGATCGGTGTCGGTCAGGTTTACCCAGTCACCGGTCTGACATACATGAGTGATCATCGAATCTTGCTTTAGATCATAAACGACTCCAGCGATACGATCGGATAGAAGGCTTGCTTCAAAGTCAGGGGTTTCGTGGGGATCAAGCAATTGAGTAAGCGACATTGCCTCAGTATCCAATTGCCCCCAAATGTGGCCAGCCTCTTCAGGTGATGATGGCCCCACAGCCAGATGGCCGATCAGGGAGTCGGTTTCCTGATCGTACAGGAAAAGGAAAGCGCGGTTAAATCCCAAGCCCTGGGAGGCAGTAGCGCCGGTCAGGATGGTTCGCAATATCTGACCGAGTTCTGCTGATGAAGATAGGGCAGAAGCCACGTCCGCCAGGATATACAGTCCTTGACGGTGCTTGGTCGTGTCGGACGAAGAATGACCATCTTCGACCGAATCCTGAACCAGTCCATACACTTCCGGCTCACCTTCCTGGTTTGGATAAGTGGTACAAGACAGACTCAGTTCCATGTATCTACCATGCCGATTAGTGCATTTCATGTGGCGTTTGGCGAATCTGGCCTTGCCCTGAATGATGGTCTCGAATTGTTCTGCCAGTCCCAGTCCCAGGAATCGATCGATAGCTGATATGTGACGGTCATTCCATGACGTACCTTGGTCCACTCCCAGTATCCCGGCTCCCGTATCATTGAAGTCAAGGAGATATCCATCCCGATCCAGACGAAACAGACCTATCCTTAGTAGATTCAGACCTTCTGCGGTGCCGAGCAGACTACTTCCGGTCATGTCGGGCGTTGCTATGTCCATTGCTTCTTTCATTTGTTTGCTACCTGAGTTCCGTGTTTCTTTCCCTCAGATAAATACGTTCGCCCAATCGTTTGACCAGCTTGTTACAGAATTTCTGCTCTAACTTGGCGATGAAGCTCAATTTCTTGGGTGTTGTAAGGTGCAAATCGGGGTCATTGATGTTATCGTCCATGGTTGCTTGAAATACTCGAGGCCCCTTTTCTTCAACTGTCAACATCTCCGTCATGATGAATTTACCCCGTCCGGCATCAAACAGTCGGACATCTGCCTCTACAATGCCAACGGTACTATACTTGTGGAATAACAGCGGTAGATGCATGCCTTTCTTTCGTTCCAACCGTTCATCCTTTATCGATACCGCCAGAACATAACGACAACCTCGTTCAAGCGACCAGTCGGCGATCGAATCGACGTTTGTCCAATCACGAGGGAATTCCGGTTCCTTGATCGAGTTGGTGTTGGCCGAAAAAACACGGAGGTTACTATTTCGACTGAGGTTATGGATCAGCAACTCTTCAATCTGTGATTCCCCCCATGGACGGGGGTGTTCTTCAACCCATACCAGAACCGTTCGCGGTCCACTCTGCGCTACAACCATCGAACAGATAGTCAGTAGAGTGATAAGGATGATCATAGCCGAAACTGCTATAGATCTACTCACGGTTGATCCCACCTTCGTTCACAAGGTAACGCTTGATGACTTCATCCACGCGGTTGTCGAAACCGTTCAGACTATCCGACAGCAACTCAATTTCTACTTCGGACAGACGATCTTCCAACTGTTCCCGGCTGATGAACTGGATCCCGGCTAGGTATGTATCATCATCCTGATCAACCCGTTTGACGAGTCCAAGAATGCTGTCGATTGTCTCCACGTCTTGAAGACTAAAGCGGAGAGCAACGACGTCGTTTTCGTTCACGGGTTGGTTGAGGTCAGCGAGAACACCCCCCGGGGAAATGTTTAGAATCTCACCATCAATGTGGTAATCCTCCTGTGTCGGCCAGAAATTGCCGAACATGTCACGTACTTTCCGAAGCGTCATAGGGGTTGAAATCTCCAGCCTTATGTAACTGCGCTGGTTCTCCTGACTGACCCTGAAGGGTTTACGGACTTGCCATGTTTTGTCCGTGACTTCAACGTCGTTGATAAACCGAGTTCTTGGCGTGTCATTCATCGCAGAACTCCTTTCCATTCAATGGTTTTCATCATGCATCCATGCTACTATTCTTCTGCTCAACAGTGCTCGCCTCACATCGTCATAGGCCGACAGGATTGGCGGTAACTGGTTGATTATCGTTGACGAGAACAAGCGTTCCTGGTCTTCACGGGGAAGAAATTCAATACCAATGTCGAATTGTCCGACAGCCTTTTGTTTGCAATGGCAGACTTGGCCCAGCAGCAAAGCGGGAAACGAAATATTGCTACAGCCTATGTTCAGAAGGAGGTAGACTGGCTTTTCCAGGTTTGCAGACAGACTAAGGAGGGTTCCCCCGCCGGACAGATTGATTGTCTCGGTCATCATCCAACGCAGGCGCGCAAGTTGCTCGCGCGAAAACGTCTGAATCCTCAATGGAGCCAGCTTCACCGAACAACAGTGGAATATTCGGGGATAACGACGACGGAATAACGGCTGTACGGTATCATCGAAGAGTACCTGACAACGTCCTCCATCTATCCGTTTGAGCGTACCACGGATAGCGATCGTCTCACCTTTGTATTCCATCCTGACTGTCAGTCTCTGGTTGTTGACGAGGTTGTTGACCAAGCCACTCCCACCGCTGCGATCAATCGCCACTGTATGGCGCGTAGCGGCGATCACCCGACTGTCCAGAGGTCGGTTGGGAAACTGGTCTGAGAAGAGAACGATTTTGTGGCCGATCAGAGAAGATATGTCCAATTGGGTAATACTGATCTGATCTGGCCCGGACTCACCAAGATTTTTGACGATCTCGATACTCACAGTAACCCCTTACCGCGTAGTTCTACTTCACGCTTGAAGACGTAGGTGACGAGTCTGTTCTGAGCTACTTTATCAAAAGACCGAACAGCCTCGGGTAGCCTTTTCAATTGGGCCGAGTTGCAGACTCGATCCAGTAAGTCGCGGCGCAGAAACTCAATACCAGCCATTGCCAATCCATCTCTGGTAAAAGATCTTCGGCACACGGCCGCGATGATCTGGGGCAGATTTGGCTCGCTGAGGAAATCAAGGGAGAGGGTCAGAATGGCTCCTACCGCGATTTCATCACTGCTCCTGAGCAATACACCACCAGCACTGAAGTCGATAATGATCCCATCATCCCATTGAAGATCGGACTCGCCTTCCTTATTCTCCGCGTATTTCTCCACAATGGCGAAGCGTGTTTTTTCCCAGAGATCAATGCGGACATACTGGCGTCTCTGAACACGCCGGACATTTTGCGGAGGGTCCAGAACATAGAGTCTATGATTCAGTGTTTCGACTGTCCTGATCCGGGTACTGAACTTGTATACGGCGTCGTCGCGGGTCAGCATAACCAGACAGATGCAACCGCTGCTCAGCAGTGTGTTACCGGACACAAGCTCGGGCGGAGTAACCACGACTCCGTGCTCCTGGAAATCCTCTATGCGGGCGGCATAGTGACCAGCGCTGGGACCTTCACCCACGACGATCTCGATCTTTTCCCAGAGTTTGAGCGGCTCGGTTGATTGTTTAAGAGCATATTCCACGGTCATTGACTCCAGAGCTTCACGCTGACTTGATGGCTTCCATGTTCAGTTTCCCCTGCTCAATGGCTAGTTCGAGGATCTTTCGTGCCAGAGCCGTTCGGGACTTGTCGTTGCGGTTCTGGTAGACATACTCTTGTCCAGCCTTGATGGTCGAGTTGAAGAACTCTTTGGAAGTCTTGTGATCGCCGATGCGACGCGACAGTTCTGCGATCAGGTACCCAGCCTGGATCTGTTGATTACCCTGGGCGATCTCGCGACCGTCCATGTATGCCGCACGGTAGTATGTAACTGCCTTCTGTAGCGCTTCCAGTTCGCTGGTTACAATGCCGTCCCAGTTCTTTTTGAGGTCAGCCAGGAATTGGATAAAAGAGCCGAACTCGCCAAAGGTAGCTGCGGTCTCGTCGGCTTCGTTTCCGACGCTGATCGAACGAAAGTCCTTAATGACGTTACCAAGTTCCTGTAGTTGCTTCTGGCTTGTCGAAAGTGATTCTCCGACACTTCCACAGCTTGACTCGAATTTTTCCTTGAAGGGAAGAAGTTGTGATTTGAGATCGGCCGTGATATCCTCGGTATCGAACAGAGCATCGGCATATTGACCAAAAGTACCAATGGCTTTGCGCGATTGATCTACCGCTCCCCAAACCGCCTCATAGCGCGATTTCAAATCCGCAAGCATTCCTTGCAGAGAAGCCTGAAATGGGTTCTCAAATGACTGTAATCCTCTGAAGACCCAGCCGATACGGAGGTAGAATCTTCCGATGTCAAGTTTGGCGTGATGATCCGATGTTTGTTCGTCAAATATGGCCAGAAATAGCTTCATTATGGCGGTTTCATTGGGATAACGGCTCATGTCGATGGCCTCGCCAAGACGTTTGACCACCGAATCCGATGTCGCCAATTGATCCAGATGAACCTCCTTGGTAACTTTCAGACGATAGGTGCGGAAGTTGTTGTCGCGTTTCCACTCTTTGAACGAATTGTTAAACTCGCGGGAATAGTAACAATTGCTGCAGGTTGCCACAAAGAATGCGAGTGGATTGTAGGATTGGTACTTTGGAAAACGCCACTTGATCTCCTGTGGACAGAAGTCAGTATCGCGTCCTTCTTCTACGAAGGCACCCATTTTGACGGTCTCAAATTCATTGATCGTCTTGCAGATTGGGCATTCCACTTTGGATAGAAAGAAAGGGCTGTCCGTAGACATTTTATCGCTCCTCTATTTGTTGTTTTTTTCGTCCAATGTTGAGAACGGCAAGTTCTGCGTCAGAGACTGGAACAGTCGATCTGACTTCACCGTCGGTTGCTCCGGCATTGATCATCTCGCGCGCGGCTTGGATAACCTGTGCCCGACGTGAGTGCCCGGTCGTCTTCATCGTGTTCTGACTGGAGTCCGGTGTAGCCCCCAGGGTAATAAACTCACCCGTACCATTTCTGATAGGTCTGGCGATAGATACCCGGGGAACTGGTGTCGGTTCTTCCGGGGCGGGCTCTTCCGGTGATGTCGCTGTTGGTCGCAGGCGACGTTGATAGATAGCATATACTGTCAGGGCCAGTGCTCCGGCGACCAGAAAACCGGCTACGTTTAACAGAAGGTCAATTACTAAGTTACTTGAGAAATCCATTGTTTACCATCCTATGGCTCAGGCTTTGATATCTATCCTGGACGCCGCTGATGCCTCGGTCCCGTCTTCGGTTTTGTCGTCATCGACATTGTTGTTGTCTTTCGCATCGGCGTCATCATGATCGTGATCTGCATTTTCACCGTTCTGGGCTGTCTGTTTGACAATGAGCGTGTCAATGTTGTCTTCAGGATTTTCTTTTTGTTTTTTCATCTTCTTCTTCAACGTTTTGTCAAACGGTTCCTGATCCTGTTCTTCCTTGGAGCGGTCCGTAGCATTGACCCGACGCGGCTCTTGCGTACGGGGCAAGTTGTCGACCGACTCTATGGAATGGTTCATCTTCCACGCTCCTGTCTTATCTCATTCTTATCCGGTCAGTGAAAATTTGTCGCTGACCATTCCGCGCAACTTGGTGACGGCTCGAGTATGAATTTGGGAGACCCTTGATTCGGAGATGTGCATTACTTCGCCAATCTCCTTGAGGGTCAATTCTTCGTAATAGTAAAGCGCGATTACCAGTTTTTCCTGATCGGTCAGCCGGTCCATAGCTACGACCAGAAAGCTTCGCAACTCGCCGCGTTCGATTTCACCAAGGATGCAATGAGATACTTTGTCGGCTATGGTTTCGATGCGGGGAACCTGGCGATTATCGTCCTCCCGATAGATAACCTCGTCGAGGGACAGAATCTGGGTTCCGGAAACATCGTCAAGGGCGAGGTGGAGTTCGCGCTCCGTGATATTCATATACTTGGCCAATTCTGCCTTTTTAGGTGGACGACCCAGGTTGTTTTCAAGGGCTGTAATGGATCGTTCGATCTCTCGTGACTTGGCTCTAGTGGATCTGGGAACCCAGTCCAGAGCGCGAAGCTCATCGAGAATGGCGCCCCGGATTCTGGGCACAGCATAGGTCTCAAACTTGACTCCTCGGTCCTGATCGAAATTCTTGAAAGCCTCAATCAAACCTATCATTCCGGTGCTGATCAGATCGGACAATTCGACCGAACGGGGGAAACCCATCGCCATACGGGATGCCACATTTCGAACCAGTGGGATATACTTGTTAAGCAATTCCTGGCGTAGCTCCGGCGTCCGGTATTTGTGGTAAAGGGTCCAGTCGCGAGGGGACACTTGCCACTTGTTGGCACGGCAGTAGTTTGCAGCTCTTGCCGGGGTGGGTGTAGTTCCGTTCATGACCTCCGGAACGGTTTTAACAGGTCTGGCTTTTGTTGTACTAACCATTTGAATGCTATCCCTTTATATCGGCCATGGCCGCTTCGATGTTAATCTTCTCTGTTTGTGCTGATCCGGTCGGAATCCGATCTTTGAACAGTTCGCGGACTACTGTCCGAGCCAGCGTAGATAATGCTTTCGTTGCTTTGCAGTCAGGGTTGTGTTGCGCTACGGCTACCTGAGATGCGATAGCGTTGCGAACGGATACATCTTCGGGTATTGATCCGAGACATTCCAAAGGATGCCCCAGGAATCTGCCCGTGAGGGCACCAAACTTATTGCGTACGTTATCGGCTTCTTCGGTAGCAATTACGCGGTTGACCAAAAGGCGACTTTGATCCGCGCCACCGGTTTCCAGGAGGTGCTTGTACAAACCGTACCCGTCAGAAATCGAGGTAAGTTCCGGCACGACAGTAATCAGGTTGAGATTCGAGCCTTGAACCATTGCCACTGCCGCTTCCGAGATACCGGAACTGTGATCTATCAGGATGACATCGTAGGCGGAGCCTTCGCGTTGCAAACGAGTCAGCAGGTGGGAGGCCGTTTCGGGATCGGCTAAGTGTTTATTCATGCCGACCTGAGGTGAGGCCAACAGGTGAAGGTTATCTGCCACAACGGTTCTGGCCCGGTCCAGCGGGAGCTGATCCTCTATGAACTCCGAGATCCCATGTTCACAGGCCTGGTTGGCTAGAATATGCAGGTTACCGCAACAGAAGTCGGCATCGACCAGCAATACCAGGATACCAGAAGCGACCATCCGCTCGGCCAGATTATAGGCCAGGACCGATTTACCAACGCCGCCCTTGCCGGAAATTATGGACACCACCCTGGCACCCAACCAGCGCTCCGGGTTTTCACCCTGGCGGTCGAACTTGAGTCTATTCATGACTGATTTCCTCGCCTAAAAGGGTTCGCGCCAGACGGTCTGGATCGGGTGCTTTGATGGTCCCGACCCCCCCTGGGTTTTCGCAAAGGAAGACGATCGGCACTTGCAATGCCCGTGCAGCCGCTACGATCACACCCCAACGGTGTGTCATATCCAGCATCGTGACGGCGATGTGGGTTGGCGCAAAAGATTCAAGCTGATTGGCCAGGTTCGTAAGATCGGATGTGCGCATCAGGGCTGAGAGGACAGCAATACGGTGCGTTGCCTCGGCCTCTGTAACCATTTTCTTCAGAGCGATCTGCTTCTGTTGATCGCCGGGAACGGCTGGTGTATCGATTAGAATCACAGCTTCGTCGTCGTCTTCGGTCGCCGAAGTGATTTCGAGATTGAGCAAGTCAGCATAGATGGCCAGTTCATCGTAGGCGGCTACTTTCTGGAAATCAAGACCAGCCAGTTTGACTTTTTGTTTTTCATGCGTCACCAGTTGTGCGGCTAGTTTGCCCATTACCGATGACTTGCCTACTCCCGGATGACCGAAGAACATTACCCGATCTCCCGGGGCAAAGGAGATCGACGGTGTCATCATCCCGGCCAGAGTGTCAACGAGTTCACGGTGGGTGTACTCCATCAGATCTTCTGATTCGTCGTACTTGTCACAGCAAGAGATGAAGAAATCCGCGACAAAATCAGGGGGAAGATCGGCTCCTTTGAGAATGGAGGCGATCGGTAGGAATCTCCGTGCCAGAGTTGGGCCGCCGGGAGAAACCAGATTCAGATGTATAAGCTGTTCCAGCTTCTGTTCCAGTGAACTCAGTCGCTCCATGATATCCGGGGTGGAAGGACTGACCATTACTGGTGTTTCACTGATTTCAGGAGCGCTGATATCCATTTCGTTGCCCTCCTCTTCAATCGGAGCAGAGTTCGGCACTACCAGTGACAGGGGAGAGGCTTCTTGGACAATTACTTCAGCGGGTAGCCTGTTTTTAACCTTCTCCGGACGATCGTGGAGAATGGTAGCCGCCTGTGACACAGTATGGCGTTCCATGCAGGCCGTGATCTCAACCCTCGCTGCGCCATTTTTGTCTTTTAATTGTCGCGTTTTCAGGACGACTGCATCGCCGCCCATTTCGCTACGCACCAGTTTCATAACTTCCCTGGTGGATTCTCCCGTAAAGGACTTAATTATCATTATTCAACCTCACCATTCCGATCGATACGACTTCCACTTCCGGTCGAATTTCATTGTATGACACGACTGCCAGACTGGAGTACTTGGCCTCGGCCAGCCGTCGCAAAGCTAATCTGATATTTGGTGAACAGAGGCAGACCGGCGTTAACCCGGCATTTTGCATGGCCTCAATCTGTTGTCCCATATTAATCAACAGCACCTCCGCCATGGCTGGATCAACGGCCAGCATGAGACCCTGCTTGGTATTCTGAACCGATTCTGCCAGCGTTTGCTCAATCGACGGATCGAGTGTAAATACATTTATCTTTCCCTCCCGGTCGCGATAGAGTTCGCTGATCTGCCGCTTCAGGGACATGCGTACATATTCGCCAAGGACATCCGCCTCCTGAGTAGCACCGATATAATCCGAGATTGTCTCAAGGATCGTGGCCAGGTCGCGTATCGGTAACCGTTCGTTGAGTAAGCCCTGAAGTATCTTCTGTAAAAGCCCCAGGGAGACCGATTCCGGTATGACTGATTCGACCAGTGCCGGACTGTCTTCCTTGAGGGTGTCAACGAGGTGTTGAACATCCTGGCGGCTGAGTATTTCCGCTGCAGCCTGACGGACAGCCTCAGTCAAATGAGTAGCCAGAACCGCACTCGGTTCGACGACGGTGAAGTTCTTTGCCTCGGCAACCTCACGCATGGTTGGTAGTATCCATGTTGCCGACAGGCCAAAAGCCGGATCACGTGTCTCAAATCCTTCCAGGTGCTCCTCGATGTAGCCTGGATTAATGGCCAGGACGTGGTCGGTCATCAGCTCGAACGAGGCGATATTGATTCCCTTGACTTTGATGCTATACTCGTTGGGTTTGAGGGCTACGTTGTCACGGATACGCACGGGCGGAACGACAATGCCAAGTTCTCCGGCCAGTTGCTTACGCATAGAGGCAATTCGATCCAGCAGATCACCCTTCTGATTCGGGTCAACCAACGGTATCAGGCCGTAACCGATCTCCAGGCCGAGAGCGTCTATTTTCAGGAGGTCTTCAGCGCGCTCCTCAGGCATCTGCTCCTGTTCGCTACGTCTCTTTTCTTCTTCTTTCGCAGTGATCTCTTTTTTGGCTCGAACTTCTTTGGTCATGTAGGAGATACCACCGGCGAGAGCGCCTAAGATCATGAAGGTCATGGTGGGCATACCCGGGAGCATACCAAAAATGATCAGCACCCCGGCCGCGACCATGATGGCGCGCGGTTGATTGGTGAGTTGTTCGACGAGATCCTGGCCCATATTGGCTGTCGCTGCAGCCCGGGTCACGATAATACCGGAGGCTGTTGAAACCAGGAGGGCAGGAATCTGTGTCACCAGGCCGTCACCAATCGAGAGCAGCGAGTAGGTGCGCATAGAGTCCGAGATAGTCATATCATTCTGGGCAACACCGATGATAAAGCCGCCGATGATGTTGACCAGGGTGATTAGAATGCCGGCGATAGCGTCACCGCGCACAAACTTGGACGCACCGTCCATTGCTCCGTAGAAGTCTGCTTCGCGTGCAATGTCCTGACGGCGCTGTTTGGCGTCCTGCTCGGATAGAATACCGGCATTGAGGTCGGCATCAATAGCCATCTGTTTGCCCGGCATAGCATCCAGGGTGAACCGGGCGGCCACCTCCGATATCCGACCGGCACCCTTCGTGATGACCACAAACTGGATTATCACAAGGATGATGAAGACGATGAACCCGACTACATAATTTCCCTGAACCACGAAATCACCAAAGGAGCTAATGACTTCACCGGCGTACGCCTGACCGAGGATGAGCCGGGTAGAGGCAACGTTGAGAGCCAACCGCATCAGGGTAACCATCAGCAACATTCCGGGAAACACTGACAGGTCGAGCGGACGCGTTACATACAAAGTCGTCAAGAGGACGATGAGTGAGAAAGTGATATTGAAAGTCAGAGCAAAATCAAGCAGAGCTGTAGGAATCGGGATCACCAACACGCCGATTATGCCCACCACGCCCAATGCAAGAGCGATGTCGGAGCGGGCCATAATGGCCTCAATCAGACTTTTGTTTTTGGTCGGTGCTGCCATGTCAGCTCATAACCTTTCCATTGAGGCGATAGACATAGGCCAGCAATTCGGCAACAGCTCGATAGAGAGTGGCGGGGATCGATTGTCCAACTTCGCACATTTTGAAGAGTGCCCGTGCCAGAGGTTTGTCTTCGACGATCGGGATATCGTGTTCCAGGGCGACGGCTTTGATTTGCTGGGCAATCAGACGCTGTCCTTTAGCCAACACATAAGGGGCGTTGGATTTGTCCGGCTCGTATTTGATGGCTACCGCGTAGTGGGTCGGGTTGGTTACGACCACATCGGCCAGCGGTACGGCCTGCATCATCCGAGAGCGGGCCAATTGCATTTGCGCCTGGCGCATACGGGATTTGTTCTGAGGTGAACCCTCGGTCTGTTTGTGCTCATCCTTGAGGTCTTGCTTGCTCATCTTGATCGACTTCTCGAATTCGTATCTCTGGTAGATGAAATCGAGGATGGCGATTGCCAAAATCACGGCCCCAACCTTGAGAGCCAATTCCATGGCCAATGTTCCCATAGTGGCCGCAACCTGTGCAACCGTCATATCGGACAGTTTGAAGAACCCGACGAACTCACTGCTGATAACCTTGTAAGCAACGAACCCGACAACGCCCATTTTGAGTGAGTCGCGGATTAGCTGAACCAGTGACTTGAGACTAAACAATCGCTTGATGCCTTTGAGGACGTTAAGCTTCTCCCACTTAGGCTCCATCGCCTTGGGTGTGATTTTGAAGCCTATCTGGGCAACGTTCGCGCCAAAAGCTATGACCGAGAAAATCACGAAGATGGGTGCCATAATCAGAAGGAACTTCATCAGGTTATCGCCGAACATCTTGTAGAAAGTCGGATCGGCTGCGGCCAGCATCGGAGCGTTGGCCATCGTGTAGCGCATCATATCTTGGGTATGCCCAGCCAGGTACGGGCCGACGGCATATATGGTCAGGAAGCCAAGGCAGATCATAGCTGCCGAATTCAACTCCATTGATTTGGCAACTTGCCCACGATCACGCGCCTTTTTCCGGCGCTGTTGCGTCGCTTTTTCTGTTCTTTCCTGGAATCCCTGTTCAGCCATTGCGCCTACACCTCACCCCAGGTAGCGAAAAGAACGTCGAGTTCACCATCAAGCGCGCCGACGAAGCCCTGCACGAGGTGAGCAAACAGCGGCAGTGACAAACCCACTACGGCCAGTCCGACACCCATCTTGATCGGGAAACCAATGAAGAATATGTTCATGCTTGGGATCATCTTGGAAACACAGCCCAGGGACATATCGACCAGGAACAACGTGACCAGAATAGGAGCAGCGACCTTGATAGCGATTACGAAGACGTACACGCTGTAGCGTAGAATCATCTCGCCCACAGAAATATCCAAGGACACTTGACCTACCGGTATAGCTCGATAGCTGTCTACCAGTGAGGAAATGACCGCGTGATGACCGTCTATGGCCAGGAAGATCAGCGTGGCCAGTAGTACCCAATAACGGGCGATGATCGAAACTTGTCCGGAAGCATCGACATCGGGAAGACTTACCATCGCCAGACCGAGCTGATAACCGAGTATGGCACCGCCGGTCTTAAGTCCCATGAAGAGAAATCTGAAGGTTAAGCCGATTACGAATCCGACCAAAATCTCCTTGGCAACCAATCCGGCCAGTTGCCACAGCGAGAAGATCTCAGGTATAACCGGATGTTTGATCGCCGAAACAATGATACCGGCCAGGATTATTAGTAATCCTACCCGGACCATCTTGGGAACTGAATTGTGACTGAATACTGGTGCCATGATTATCAAACCGGATGCTCTCAGCAACACCAGCAGGAAAGTCAGTAGAGTCTCAGATCCGTAATTGACGAAGTCAAACAAGGTTTTCGTGTCCGCAATTCAGGTTAATCAACTATTTACTAATCAAAACCTGTGCCAGACTGAAACGCGTATAGAAGTGACTGTATCTTGTTGTAATGTAGGTAGTTAAGATGGGGGTTAAATGAGGGGGGTAGTCTGAGCATCGGTGCTGTGGAAATTGTTGCCACCGGTGGTGGAAAAAAGTTCAGGAGAGCTTGAAAAAGGGTCTAAATTTCATCCGGCCAGGCCGGGGATCATGTCGAACATGTGATTAGTGAAATCGATCGCCAGATTGATCATCCAGGGCAGAGAAATCAACATGGCTACTCCGATGGCAATGATCTTGGGAACGAACGTGAGGGTCATTTCGTTGATCTGTGTTACTGCTTGAAAAAGTGAAATAAGTAGTCCTACGACCAGAGCCGCCGCCAGCATGGGGCCTGCGATCAGTAGCGTTACGGTGAGAGCTTCACGTCCTATGGCAACAACCAATTCTGGAGTCATACCGGAATCACCTTTCACATCTTGAACGATTGTACCAGAGATTTGACCAGCAGATACCAGCCGTCAACCAGCACAAACAGCAGAATCTTGAATGGCAATGAGACAATGATCGGGGGTAGCATCATCATGCCCATCGACATGAGTATGGATGCCACGACCATATCGATCACCAGGAAGGGCATGAACAACACAAAGGCAATCTGAAAGGCTGTCCGCAATTCTGAAATAACAAACCCCGGCACCAGAACCTGGAGAGGGATGTCATCGGCATTTTCGGGTTGGTCGAGTTTGGCGATATCGACGAACAGGGCCAAATCCTTTTCGCGTGTCTGAGACAACATGAATTCGCGGAATGGTTTGACTGCCTTATCAAAGGCTTCGTCGGAGTCGATTTGCTCATCGAGGTAAGGCTTGATGCCTTCATCGTACGATTTGTTAACAACCGGCGACATGACAAAAAATGTCAGGATGAGAGCCAGCCCGACCAGCAGTTGATTGGGTGGCATCTGGTGAATCCCCATCGCATTACGTAGAAACGACATCACGATGATGAAACGAATAAACGATGTCACCATGATGAGGATCGATGGCGCGAGCGCCAGGACCGTCAGCAGAATGATTATCTGCAACGTAGCGGAAAGATCGGATCCGTTTTCCACCTCACCGACCTCAATCGAGACCTTGGGGATGGTCTGGGCCGAAACATCGGCCGAAAGGATCATCAGCGCGAGCAGACTAATGACGATAATCGTCGCCGTTTTGGTCATAACATCCTATATCAAGTTTTCGTACGCGATATCCATATCGCACACGGTTGGCGTACCATCCTGGCACACCGGTTAAAGCGACTGCTAACCCTCAAGAGCCGCCTTCGTTTCCTGGGCGGGCGTCGTCCGACGAAGCCGATTCCAGGCATTACCCAGAGTGTTTGCGAAGTCCGGTTGGGGAGAGGAAAGATCCTCCACCGGGTCCAGAATTGCTGCCGTCTCCTCTGGGCTTAGTTCGGTCAGGACTGACATCCCGGTTTCGGTGATGCCCACCAAAACCGATTTACCTGCCACGCGAATCAGTGACACCGTCTTCTTGGGGGCTACTGAAGTTGTTTCCAGCACTTCCAGAATGTTTGATTGGCCCTGCCTGCCGTGGCGTTGGCCCATGAGACGTCGTAACAGAAAGATGCCGCCATAGATGCAGGCAATGACAATCACCAATGCACTGACCATGCGTAACAGCGAGGGTAACGCCGAATTAGTCAGGGTCGAGGTCATGGTCTCGGTAGTGTTCGCCTGGTCGTTACCGGTCGCAGCATTTTGATCGGCCGTGACCGGATCAGTGTTAACAGTCAGCAGGACACCGATGGCAACCACCAGGATTACGATAATCGCAATTATCGAACGTTTATTTGGCTTACTGTTCGTCACTGAGCAGTTTCAGCCTTTCTTCCGGTGTCATTAGCTGAGTAATGCGGACACCGAAGTTCTCATCGATTACGACAACCTCACCCTTGGCCACGATCTTGTAATTGACCAGAACATCAACCGGCTCTCCAGCGAGTTTGTTGAGTTCCACGATCGATCCGGGACCAAGTGAAAGAATATCGGAAATCGACATCTTGGTGTGTCCCAGTTCAATCGATACCGGTAGGTTGACGTCCATTAGGAGATCGATATTCCTCGGTTCTGGCTTGGCGGCCGGTTCGGACAAATGCTGGAACTCCGCCTTGGAGACATCGGCCGCACCAAAGTCAATATCCTCTGGTGCCGCACCTTCGTTCTCGGACGGCAGGTCCTCCAGCATGGCCATCATGGCCGCCTCGGCATCATCCTCCGAGGCGTCGTCTTCGTTAACGATCTTGGCATCGTCCGCCGCTGCTTCTTCGGCCTCACCCAGAGGGTCCGGTACAGGTTCGGGTTTGTCGAGATCAGCTACCGGCTCTTCCGAGCCCACTTCTGGCGGGGGAGAGTCTTCGGCGGACTGATCCTGCTCTTCTACGTTTTCGGAGGCTTCAAGCTCTTCCTGAGATTCTGCCTTTTCCTCATCCGACATTTTCTATTTCCTTCTCCAGAGGGATATCGCACACATCCGTTATTTGTAAGGCTCGTTTCTTACCGGACAGTCCCGGGTGGGCCAGATACTTCTTCTGTTTGTTCACCGTAACGTCCATAGGTTCTGTGATTAACTTCTCGGTGGGAATGATATCGCCAACTTTCAACTGCAGGAAATGGCGCATCTTCAACGACGTCTCCAGCAGGATGGCCGACACATCCGCATCCACCAAACCAAGATTTTCACAGTTGACTTCCTGGTCAGTCTCAAGGTTCCGCTTTTTGGTGGCGTCGATCCAGTTTTGGGCTGACAATTTGGTGATTATCGGTTCAATCGCGACGTAGGGATAGCAGACTGTCAATAATCCCGTAGACTGGAACAACTTAATCTGAAAAGACACGACCACAACTGTCTCACCTGGAGGAACGATCTGAATAAACTGTGGGTTGGTTTCAAAGTTCTTCTGTTCACACTTGATTTTGACAATATTCTCCCAGGATCGCTCCAGGTCGCCATAGAGTTTGTTGGCCAGTCGACCGATTACGGTGCGTTCGATCGGGGTCAGTTCTCGTTCCGTCTCCAGTATCTTGCCGTTGCCACCAAACATACGATCAACGAAGGCAAACGTAAGCGTTGGATTGAAATCGACTAGAGCGACAGCATCCAAAGGGGGAGCCGCAAAAGTATAGGTGCACGACGGAGAGACCAACGACATTATAAACTCGGCGTAAGTTATCTGGTCCACTGACAGCAGGTCTACGTCCACGATGGTGCGCATGATGGTCGACAGGGAAGACCCATAGTGGCCGGCAAAGTTGTCATGCATGTTCTCCAAAGTCCGGATCTGATCCTTGGAAACACGGTTGGGATGCTTGAAGTCATAGGCGACAACCGACCGTAATCGTTCATCGTCATTGGATTGCTCTTCGATTTCCTGTTCGCCTGACGACACTGTCGTCAATAGAGCATCAATCTCATCCTGTGAAAGAATCTTTGCCACAATTCAAGCCTTTACTGTAAGACGAAATCCGTATAATACACTGCGGCCAATTCATCGGTCCTCAGCAGTTTGGAAATGCGCTTCTTGATTTGATAACGAACGATTTCCTTCTGCTTGGCATCTGTCAATTGCGCCACCGTTTTTGAGGAGAGAATCGTGATCAAGGCATCGCGTATAGCTGGTTCCCGGGCATCAAAGGCGGCGTGAACCTCAGGTGATTCCAGGTCAAAACTGAATGAAACCGAAAGGTATCGTGATCCGCCAGTACCGGCCGGGTTGACTACTATGTCACTTATCGAGTACATTTCGCTGACTTCTGAATCTGCTCCATCGCCGTGTGAAGACTTCTTCGGCTTCTTGTGACCGTCACTCTTTTTCTCACCGTGCCCATCATCGGCCTTGGCTACTTCCTCAGTGGCTTCATCGTTGCCTTCAGCATCCGGGTCTGAGGCCATCATCGGCTTGATGACAAATAGAGCCAGAACTATTCCAATCACAATGGCTCCCACGCCGATTCCACCGAACAGAATCAGCTTGTTGCCGCCGCTCTTCTTAGGCTGCCCTTCCTCAGGTATCTGAGTGTCACCGTCGCCGGCTTCCACAATTGTTTTGTCTTCATCGGCCATTTTCTGCTCCCAGTGCTTTTACAAACCTGGCCGGGCCAATCGATCCGAGCAGGGTTCCTTTGTCGACAGACGCAGCCCGATTGCATACACAATCTGTCCGTCCCCGTGCGACATTCCCTCTCCCGAGTGTCAGCGAGGACACTATGCGGGAGGTTGATTCAACGGTCCCGTCTGGAATCGTTGGTCTTGGAGACGCTGTGCATGTCAACCGGGCTGTTTCCGTCATGATTATTACCTCTTAATGTTCACCAGTTCATCCAACAGGGTATCGGAAGTAGTAATGATACGGGCGTTGGCCTGGAAACCACGCTGGGCTGTAATCATTCCTGTAAATTCTTCCGCGATATCCACCGAGGACGACTCGAGCGCTCCCGACGAGATGTCGGCGGCGATGGTCTCTCCGGCAATGCCCTCAACCGCGGCACCAGAGTTGGCTGACTCCTGGTACATCGATTTGCCTGCCTTGCGAAGGCCAGCCTGGTTGAAGAAATCAGCCATAATGATCTGAGCCAGTACACGGGTGACACCGTTGGAGAAAATACCCGAGATAGTACCCGCCTGATCGATAGAGATCTTGTCGAGCATTCCGACACCGTAGCCATCCTGCTGGGTCATGGCGGCGGTGTGCTGACCGGTAGAGAAACCGGTAAGACCATCGAAACCGTAGACAGTGCCAGCATTGAAGTTCAGGTTTATTGATTCGGCTCCATTATTCGGATTAATAGTCAGGCCATCGGCACCAGCATTGTAATCAAATGAGTTGAGTGAACCATCCGAGTTGAATTGGACGAATCCGGTGCCACCGGTCTGGACAGTAGCATCTCCCAACACCGACGCAGTCCATTCCCAACGGTTGGTTACCGTTGACTTGAAGAACTCCATCGACAAAGTGTGTTTGCCACCCTGGGAATCGAAAACGCTGATCGACGTAGTGTGTATTGTCGGAGCCGTGTTGATAAGCAGTGACTCGCCTGGTGCAGTGGCTGTAATGGTGCCAGTTCCACTGGATATGGCCACGCCGCCGCCACCCAGTCCGGTCAGGCCAGTTACCATGCCATCGGTCTGATCAAATTCCAATCCCAGATTGGTGACCACATCAATGCTCGCCTCTCCAGAACCTTTGCTCGGGGTGAAGGTGTCAATGGCGATCATAGTTGTGGCTAAACCTCCGGAGGAAGCCACAGTGGCGGTCGGATCATGAAGAGCTGGATCGCCAAGCATAATGATGTCCAGAACGTCATCGTCCACGAGAGAGGCCGAGGTTTCAAAGGAGTATGACCCGTGGTCACCAGCATAGTCGCGGTTGATGACTATATTACCACCCGTTAAAGTGGCCGAAATGCCATTAACCTGGTTGATTCTGGTCACTAGTTCACTGATGGTAGTGTCAGTGATTAGACCGGAGATGATCTCTGGGTCGCCACCATCCACTGAAATCTCGAAGTTATCAAAGTTGGTAACGCCGTATGACCCCAGAGTCTGATTCGCCACCAGAGCGCCGGCAGATGCGCTCGTGAATGTATCCTGGGTGGCCTGTGCGCCGGTGATTACAACACTGTGTATTCCACCGACACCGTCAGTTGCTGTTCCAGTCACGAGCGTGACAGATGAGCCATCGGTATTATCCAGAGAGGCTATCGAGGTCGTGGCGGAGTTATCCAGATTACTCGAAAACATGATCAATTCAGTCTCTTTGGCTGGGTCCTGCTGACCGAATGGCAAAACTATCCTGCCTGTGGTTGCTAGAGAAGGAATTTCTCCAGAGGCGTCAGCCATCTTACCTTGTACGAAGAGGCCGGTAGCCGGATCTACGAATGTGGCGTTGGCGTCAAAGCCGAACGCTCCGGCGCGAGTGTAATACTTGTTATCGTTGGCGTCGCCCAGGACAAAGAAACCCGAACCCTGGATTGCCAGGTCGGTAATCTGCCCCGTTGTTTCGAGACCGCCCTGAGTGAACAGGGTGTCAATAGCGCCAACTTCCATCCCGAGTCCGAGCTGGATCGGGTTGGTACCACCATTTAAGTTTGAGGGTCGGCCGGCTCCGCGCGAAGTCTGCACGAGAGCCTCCTGGAATGTGACGCGACTTCCTTTGAAGCCAATGGTGTTGATGTTGGCAATGTTGTTACCAATCACGTTCATCTTCACCTGGTGGTTTTTCAGTCCGGATACACCGGCAAAAAGAGATGCCATCATGATGCATTTACCTCCATGCATAGACAGCAGAGCCTCTCCATCAAGATGGAGTCCAGCTCCCTGTTGGGTTGATTGTTTACTATCGTTTTCATTCTTCTCTCATTTTCATAACACAACGGCTGAGTCAATCGAGGTGACAATACCGTCTCGAAGGTTTTCGCGGTCAAAAGCAGTAATCACAGTTCGGTTCTCGACTGAAATGACCAGAGCAGCGTCATCGATTAACACCAGCGTCTCTTTGGAACCTTTTGAACTGGCTCGATCAACAGCATCGCCAACACGAGCCAGGCTATCTTCCGAAAGTTCGATTCCTCGCGAGAACAGTCGCTGCCGGGCATGCTTCGAAAATGACAACTGCCGGGAGTCGGCAAGTTCACTGGAGAACATCTCCTTAAATGAGGTTTCTCCGGATTCGGGGGCGGCTGGTGACTTACCGCGCTTGGCAATCTCAATTAGATCAACCGGGCGCTGGTAATGCGAAATCTGAATTGGCTGACTGGTTTCCATAGTTACTTCTCCAACGACACATCCATGTCGGTCAGTTTATTGTCCACCTTCTCCGAAGGACCCTTCCTGGCCAATTGTGGCCACGTCCCCGAACGGTATGTCCACACCATCAACTCGGAAATAGGCCGTTCCGTCACGATAAGTTACCGCTTCCACCAAGCCGGTCAGTTTCATGGACGGCCGGAAAGTATCCCCAGTGGCCGAGGTGCCGACTACCTGGACGTTATATTGGCCGGACGCAACGCGGTTACCGGCTTCATCGCGACCATCCCATTCGTACGTGTGTTTACCGGGACTTACCCCGGATTCGCTGAGGGTTGCCACCACTTCACCGTTGGCGCCTGTAATGACAATCTGCAACTCGTCCGCATATTGATCGCTGGTGAAGGATATCTTCGGTGAGCTTGAGCCGTCGAAATACACGCCGTCGTAGTTGGCCTGGACTTCCTTGCCGATTATTCCAGCCGCCATGACGTTATTGATCGACTGCATCTGGAGGAAATCCCACTGGTTCGATTCGGCGATTCCGGTGGCGATATTGGACATCTGCTCCAATGATGAGAACTGCGCCAATTGGGCGATGAAGTCTGCGTCTTCCATTGGATTGAGCGGGTCCTGGTTTTGCATCTGGGCGATCATCAGCTTAAGGAAATCATCCTTACCAAGCTGGTCGACGCTAGTGGCAGTCTGAGAACTGGTTGCTCCCGGGAATATACCTGCTGTGGTTGGTGTAACTTGTGTCATATCATTCTCCTAAGCCAGCAGGTTAACTCCGCCTGAGCCGACGTATGAAGGTTCGGGTGGAGGCATTATCGAATTCTGCTCTGCTACGTTTTCCAGTTCATCTTCAATCGAGAACGGTCGTCCGGAGCGCGACCCCGGTGCCGCCCGATGTTGCTGTCTGAACAGCTGCTCACGGGTGTCCCGGCTATCGACATTGACATCAATACGGTCGACCTGAACGTCAGCTTTATCCAAAGCGGTGAGGAGGCGATCAAGCGATCCCTCAACCGCCATCTTAGCCTGGGTAGTGTCAACGACCACGACGGCTCGCAGCCGATTGTTGTGAAGGTGCAGGCTCAGTTTGGCCGGCCCGAGGTTGTGTGGCTCAATGAGCAGTCGTATTGACTGACCGTTTGGTTTCATTTTCGACTGCAAGTTCTCAGGGAGAACAAACCTGACCGGCTGAAGATCAACCTTCTCGCGGGGCAGAGTCAGTTCAGTAGACGTGCGCGTGAATAACGGCAGAATATCCGAAGACTCATCAGCCTGTCCGCCGATTGTCGATGACAGTGTGTTGGCTGTGTCGCCCGTCAGAAACTTGTCAGACTTCAATAGTTCGTGGGGGAGACCATGATTACCTGGCAATACTGGACGGGTGGTCATCTCGACCGGTCTTGCAACCAATCCAACTCGATTCGGAATGATGGCATTCGTTTCAGACTGTTCCGCTTTGGCAGACATCAGCCGGTTGTCATCCTTACCAGTCGTATCAATTTTACGGAGCGCATATCGGGGCAGGTTGGCTTTAATGACCAGTTCCTGCCCCGTATTCTGCGCAATAATCTTGATATTTATCTCTCGTTCACCCGTAGGGATAACCGGTTTTTCGGATGACTCATGGGTGGGTGCAAGGTGTACTTCCTTGATATCATACTGGGACAGTAGATTAGTTAAGCTAGGTTGGCCTGATCCCTTAAGGACTACGCGAGGTTGATTTTCATTGGAGACTGACGACGCAACGGTATTCAGACCTGTTAATTTTTCAAGCGGGATCGAGATGCGTACCGTCGAGTCGGGTTGCTTGGGTTGTGCCACATCAAGATGCAACGTCTGGCCTTCAGTGAACCAACTCCGTACCTGATATTTTCCGGACGGGAGTTGTGATTCATCACCGCCGAGGTTCAGCTTGGTCAGTTCGGGTAGAGTCACGGCTGATTTTGGAAGAACCCTGAATGGTTCATTTTGTTCAATGGCGACGCCAGCACTTTCGGCCCCAACACCGGGAAGAGTCTGGATGATATCGCCTGAATTGGAAATGATATCGTCCGAGTTCGGGATCATATTCCCGGAATGTTGGATCATATCCTCGGAATTGGAGACGATATTGCCCGAGTTCGGGATCATATTCCCGGAATGTTGGATCATATCCTCGGAATTGGAGATGATATCGCCCGAGTTCGGGATCATGTTCCCGGGATGTTGGATCATATTCCGGGGATTGGAGACGATATCCACCAAGTTGGGGATGGTATCTTTGCTACCAGTCGATTCTTCAGTAGGGACGAGCAAGTCAATCGAAACATTTTCCTGGGGACGAATATCAATCTGACTGCTCGGAACCTCAGCGGGCCGAGCTATGTCCAGTTCGTTGGCTAAGTCTGGTGACAACGCAGGAGAAAGGTTCTTAATTGATGCGACAGAAGCCGCCTTGATCTCACCGTCAGGACTCTCAGAAGTGAGGCCAGCGAGATCGAATGTCTTCTTTGTCTCTGTTTGCGGAGATAGGAGTTGATCCAATACGACGTCAAATCTACCCACAAGTGGCGTAACATCAAGCGGTGTTGTTGCGAGCAGTGTAGCCGCCAGCGGTGCATCTTCACCAAGCAAGCCCAACAGAGGCGATCCGGTTCCGGTCGCGTTGTCGAGCAGCTGATTGTCACCGAGTAGCTGATTGCCGCCGAGCAACTGGTTGCCGCCGAGCAACTGGTTGCCACCGAGCAGTTGGTTGCCACCGAGCAGCTGATTGCCACCGAGGAGGATGTTTAAGATGTTGACGTCGGTCGTATTCATTTCACTATTTTCCGGCGATTGTGATCATCTGTTTGGACAATTTGGCTGCGCGTTTGGAGGGCAACAGTTGCAGTACCGCCGATGCGTTTTTTGCTTTCATGCGTGGGAGGAGCGACACGACGGTCTCGTCGTCAAGATTGGCCATCAGTCGCGCCACCGCACGGGCGTCCATTCCATCATAGAGTTTAGCCAGGGAATTAACCCGCATTGATTCCGCTTGTTCTATACGAACTATCTTGCTGGTTACTTCGCGATCAAGGCGACTGAGTTCCTTTTGACGGGAATCCAGATCGGCCTGGAGTTTTTTAAGTTTACTCTTTTCCTGTTCCAGCCAGTTGACAGCCTCAATCGAGTCCTCGACTGACATGACGATTTTCTCTTCATCCATTTCGCCAGCATCGGGTTCCCAGTCAAGTGCAGCCAGGTTCTCTGTGATTTGGGCCAGCACATCTGGGTCGAACTCACCATCAAAGAGACTATCAAACATCGCCTCTTCATCGTCTTCCCCTGGCTTTGCATTCGAATTGGCCTGGGCTTCAGCGCGTGAATCCGGCTCGGCGTTTTCCGGGTCCTGAGCCTGCTCGCCACCAAGAAACATCATGGCTACAATAACGCTACCTGCCACCAGCACCACAGCCCCTACACCAATGATAAGGTACTTGATCAGTCCACTCTTCTTCGGTGCGGCGGTTTCTTCCGTAACGTCCGACGGCTGGGCTTGGTCTTTTTTCTCTTCAGATTCCGACACTTGTTTACTCCGTGTAGAGCTATTATTCCACAGTCCCCTTGAGCAAGGTCCGTGCCGCATTCTCTGAGATCGTCGTAACGTGATGGTACAGTGATGTTTGTGTAGTGAGGGTAGGGCTGATGTATATCGCTGAAGCGCGATATATTGAAATCTTTTCCGAGTGGAGATGGAAAAACGGGGTCGCTAATGCCGGCTGGAGCAGTAGAGTGACTGGCGTGCTTCTATCAGATCAAGTCACATTCCAAATAGTCTTCTCGCACATCGCGTATCTTCACCCGCACTAGTTCCCGCCCCGTTTCGACTCCGGGCGGAAGTTTGACTCGCAGGTAGTTGTCAGATACAGCGAAATGATTGCCGTCGCCACCTGCTTTGTGCTCGGAGATAACTTCCAATATCCGGCCCGTATGGCGTTGTCTTGCCCTGGCCAGATTCCGGTCAGATATTTCGCTCAGAACAAGGCTACGGTTGCGAATCGTCTCTGGCTTCACTTTGTCGGGCAGTTCAACGGCGACTGTGCCCGGACGGTCACTATAGCTGAAGACATGTAGATAGTCGATCATGCCGGACTCGCACAGGTTGCGGGTGCGATCAAAATCCTCTTCGGTTTCGCCGGGAAAACCAACGATGACATCGGCTCCGATCAGAGTGCTAGGCGATGCCTGTCGGATGGCTGAGACGCGATCAATGAATTTTGCCTCATTATATGGACGCCGCATCAGTTTGAGAATCCTATCAGATCCCGACTGAAGCGGCAAATGCAGATGACGGCACATTCTCCCGTCAGAGTTGGCCAGCAGCGTCAAGAGATCGTCTGTCACAGCTTGGGGTTCGATTGATGACAATCGCAGGCGGACAGAATCAGAGTGGTCAATAATAAGTCGGCAGAGCGAAGCGAGATCGCCTACCATTGGTTTTCGGTTTCTATCCCGGTAGTATCCGATATTGACTCCGGTAAGCACGATTTCTCGGAAACCCTGCCCAGCAACCCCCCCGATTTCATCAACAATCTCATCGGCTTGCCGATTGACCAGTGGTCCTCGCACTTTTGTCACCAGACAGAAAGTACATTTTTGGTTGCAACCATCTGAAATCTTTATCCAGGCGCGATTGCGGTGGTGAGTCTCAGGAGCAGCCGCATCATCCCCTTTCTCCGAGATTCCGGCAAACAGGTCTGGAAGCCTCTTTTGAAGAATAGATATAATGTTGTCTTTTTCACTGTTATCAATGAGAGCATTCACTCCGTCCATAGCGGCCAATCGCTCCCGTTCATGTTCGACGTAACAGCCAACCACTACAATGTAGCCCGCTGGATTATCACGGTGGGCGCGGCGAATGAGGTAGCGGCAGTCGGAATCGGCCCGATGCGTGACTGTACAAGTGTTGATTAGTGTCAGGTCGACCGGTTCATACGGGGCAGCTCGGTGGAATCCGCAGGCAAACAAACTGGCACCAATTTTTTCTGTCTCATATTGGTTCAATCGGCAACCGACCGTTTTAAGCCGGACTGTCTTGTGTGCGCGTGTACTCATAACCTGATAATATAGTTAATCGCCGGTCAGTGTGCTGAGAAAAGTTGGACTAGATCCCGGGAAAGATGACGGAGCAACAGCGTTTTGTTGATGATTTTTGTTCGTAATTCTGTATTCTTAAACAGAACGAAGTCGACAATAGTAAGATATAAATAAGTTTGGTGAACGAAATAACATACAAATACGGGAGATTTGAAAAATGAAGAGAGTAACAGTTTTCGCACTTGTGGCTCTATTGTTAGTCAGCATCTTGGGCTGTGGCTGGAGCAAGAAGAACCAGGGTGCTGCAATTGGAGCAGGTACTGGGGCGGTAATCGGGGGCGTAATCGGCGACAAGGCCGGTAATACAGCAGTTGGGGCTATCCTTGGAGCAGTTATCGGTGGTGCGGCTGGCGCATATATCGGTAATTACATGGATAAGCAGGCTGAGGAAATCGAACGCGACCTGGAAGGAGCAACTGTCGAGCGTGTTGGCGAAGGCATCAAGATTACTTTTGATTCTGGGATTCTATTTGATATCGATGCTTCCGGCCTGAGACAGGTGGCCAGAAATAATCTAGCCAATCTGGCGACAATTCTCAACAAGTACGAGGATACTGAAGTATTGGTGGAGGGCCACACCGATGCCACCGGTAGTGAGGATCATAACCTGGACCTTTCACTTCGCCGTGCGCAGTCGGTAGCCAACTATATGGCCGGGCTGGGAGTAATGTCGGGCCGCTTCCGTATGATGGGTTATGGTGAGGATCAACCAATCATGTCTAACGATACTCAGGAGGGAAGACAGGCAAACCGCCGGGTCGAGATCGCGATCTTTGCCAACGACAAGCTGAAGGGTGTGGCAGAGAAGAAAACTGAGGGATAATTACCCAATCGGATTCATGGTCCTGGAATCATAGATCGATTTACCTAGAACCAGATCAACATTGTAATGGCAGGAGTTATCGCTCCTGCCATTTTTTTCATTATTCGATTTACTCCGACAACGGTCCACTTTTACTGACAGACCCTGTCAGTCGCCTTGAATATGCTGTGTGAAGGCTAACGAACCTACATGGAGGTTGAAGTGGAACACAGTATTGCCATTAGAGATACCGGAATCACAGTTACCCGAGTGTTGGAGGATATTGCCCAGGGCTTCGCATTTCATCAGATTGTGGAACGTCATCCCAAGTTAACGATCAGTGACATTATGGCTTCGGCGAAATTCGCCGCTGACCTGATCGCCCAGCATGTGAAGGC
Organism: Candidatus Zixiibacteriota bacterium; assembly: GCA_019038695.1. Classification (NCBI taxonomy): domain Bacteria; kingdom Pseudomonadati; phylum Candidatus Zixiibacteriota; species Candidatus Zixiibacteriota bacterium. The sequence continues at coordinate 43,978 of JAHOYZ010000052.1, read as the reverse complement.
AGAGGACATTATTGAGATTAACGGGGCCATTATACTCCGGGCGAACAATAGCCGAATTGTGAACCTGGCGGAAATTCGTAAGGAATACCCTCGGGCTTACGAGAAATGGGAGCCAAACGAGGACAATGAGTTAGCCTCGTTGTTCAAGAGCAGGCTTCCCTTTGAGGACATGTCAAAAGCCTTGAAACGCCAGCCGGGCGCTGTTCGCTCGCGGCTCGTACATCTGGGATTGATCGGTCGGAGATGACCTTCATCCGTTCTTGAGGTAAGTTTGTAAAGAGTGCTTCCTCACTTGCTCGAACCTATGTCGTCTCAAGTCACTAAGGGTGGGATACCGCATGCACTAAGGCATGATGTTTGTAAGTGGTTGTCAATGAAAAGTTTGAAGAAATAATAGCGGTGCAGGGACTTGAACCCCGGAATCAATAGGGGTCCATTTGTCAATGTTTTGTAGTGCAGCCATTTACGCCGTAATACGCTGAGTAGCACAAACATACGTCATTGCTGTATCTTGCTCTGTTTTGATAACTTTTGACGGGTTTTGAGTGGGTTGTGTCACAATTTCGTCACAATTCAACAAAACGTGGACAGTTATATACACGGACTTGAGACAAATGTTCAAGTTACCATTATCAGCGACAGAGGATGGAATGTCGTGCATACCCGGTTTACCCCGACCCAGGTGTTCTGATCTGGCGGTTATAGAACAGGTATTAGAAATCGTCTGTGCCCATTGACTCTGACAAGATAGTCATACAGGAGCCAAGAGAACGGCCACTCCTCTGTGTAAGAAATGGCCGTTGTCTATTTTACGGAACTGTTACTGTCGCTTATTTGATCAGCACCATCTTCTTCGTCTCGACAAAGTTGCCCGCGGTAAGCCTATAGAAGTAGACACCGCTCGCCACCGATGAGCCGTCCCATGTAAATGAATGGACTCCCGCCTTAAGGCCACCGTCATAGATAGTAGATACCTCCTGCCCGAGCATATTGAAAACTTCGAGTCTAACCCTCGACGCCTGAGGAAGAGTAAATGTAATCTCAGTTACAGGGTTGAACGGGTTGGGGTAGTTCTGAGAAAGTGTATAGACTGTCGGTAGGCTTGATTCTAATCCCTGCTTATAGGTAATGTCGGGAGTAAGTGGATCAATCCAACTTGCAGGTATTGTTTGCCCCTCATTGATCATTTCAGCGATATCCTTGGCCATCTCATCATTTTCCGGATAGCTGTCTGTGATTAAGCTGTTGCAATATGTGATCGCCTGGGAGAGTGTGAGGGAATCCTCACTAACAGGATGCCACTGAGCTATTTTGCCCGAGACCATATTAAGCAAAAGAGCTGTCAGGTGAGCTCTTGCCTTCTCGTTCATGGTTGCTTTCGCTTTTGGTGAAATAGTCGTTCTAAGAGCTTCCAAACGCTGATCGCATTCATCAGTGAAAACCACTTGGAAGACATTGATTTGGTTAAGCCCATGTTCGTTGAAATGTGTGCGGATCAGTTCCATGTAATCACACATATCACCCATTGCTTCTTGTGGATTCCCCTTCCCAGAAAGCAATGCATTCACCTGGTGCATCCAATATCCTCGGCCACGCTGAGCAAGAGGGATTTCAAGTTGAGTTAGCTCAAAATTAACTTCATGAGGTAATCCTCGAACTTTAATTTCCTGCGATTCAGATACAGCTTGATAACCCAATGGAGTAACAATTGAAACCGTATAAATTCCATTATTTAACCCAGCAAATTGATAATAACCTGAATCATTTGATGTCATTGATGACACAAACTCACCAGTTGAATCATACAGTCCAACTGTTACACCCAATAATCCGGTACCGCCTGCTCCGATAGTTCCATTTACCGAACCAGTATCAAGTGTTGAATATAAATAACCATTAGGTGGGATACTTGAGATTGGTTCATTATCAGCATATACTATTGTATCTTCTCCAAAGTAGGCAGTTATAGAATAATGGTCGTCTGGGTTTGCATTTGCCCATGGTACCACTTCTATTTTATACAATCCTTGATCAATCGGATTTTTTATTTTAAGCACTGCGATTGAATCCCCAGGTGAAATCTCATAAGATTCATAAATTGAATTTTCAATTTCGATAATTGAGTTACTTAGAATATTACCATTAGGATCTGTAATTATTAAATCGACTGGAGAACACTTAGTAAATATTAACGAACTTTCATTATCAAAGTCGAATTCAATATTATCAATCCAGATTCTTGAGTCAACCCATCCCCAGTCTGGATCATCTACTTTAAATTCAATTGTTTGTGAAGTTCCTCTTAATAGAACTGGGATGTCTACTCGCCAATATTCCCCAGCGCAAGAGGTTTTGTCTTCTAAGGAAAAGATATAGACATGGTTACTCAGATCCCCGGTCAAAGTAACTTCTAGTAGGTCACCACCACCACTATTTTGTACTCTAGCCCAAAATTCAATTGAAATTGCATTATTAGGTATATATAAAGTATTATGTCTCTTATAAGTATCGCCACGCTCTAATTCTAAGTAATACTTCTTATCTTCTTCATGAATGTTTCCATCTCCACCACCACCTTGAAAACTCCATCCTGGTAATTTTGAATCGCTACCTTCCGTCATTGAGAAATCACCATTGAATATTTTATCTACTCTTAGATTGTTGTCTTCTGCAATCTCAATTCCATTTGTGACTTTATACCAGTCCAAATTACTTCCAGGATAAGATTGATTTATATTAAAGCCAATAGATGACCGCAAATCACCAGGATACCAAATATTAGGTTCAAGAATTGTAATAGCACCATCTATTTCGATGTCAGTATGAGTATCTATTGTTCCATGATACCAAGCATGTACCGCTGAATGATGACCTACTATGCCAGCTCCACTATAAGTAGCTGGATAATTTAATGTTAATCCCCCTGTTAAATCTGCCTTATAACCTATACCAGGATACTCTGACAGCCCATTTAAATAGATATCAATATCTGGACACATTCCTTGTCTGTAATTATCAGCATATATAACATTCTTCCATGCGACAACTCCCCTACCAACAACAGTTTCAGGAGTTAACTCATCAATACCTAAATTCACATCATTGTCTTGTGGATTTATCGGGTCTCCGATACAATCAAAATCATCATCATCAGCAGGGTGTGGGTCTAATGTTGTCATATGAATATCTTCATCTACAAATACAGGCAATTCACCTTTATTTTGATAGTAACCTAGCCTTTGAATTACTTCACTATTAATAACTGCCCCACGGCTATGCCCGATAAAATGGAGTTGCTCTAAAGACCAATAAGGCTCAGTTAAGAAATTATCGACTCCATCTATCAAACAGGCAAACAAAACATCGGCCGCTGCCTCCGCTAGACCAAAAAAAGGACGATCGGACTCCTCCATCCAGTCAAAGACGATAACTTTCTCCCCATTCCCCTCAGCATCCAATCGGTTCTCACCTAACTCGACCGGCATGATTCTGCCGTCTACCACTCTATAGATTATTCCATGGCCGAGCCTTTCTATGATCGCATTGGCCATAGATATTGTCCAACCAGCACCTTCATCCAAGTCATTACTGTTTATGAAATCAAGTATGTATCCATGAGTTATAACTGTTGTACCGTAACTAATCACTGGTTTTATTCGGACCCATTCTGACCACGCTGTTCCTGATCCCGACGAATTTGATGCAACCACTTTGAATTGGCAATTGTCTGTCTCAGGTCCGGTGACTGTCCAATTCCAGGAGAGAGGGAAAACATGGCTGAAGCTAGCGATTGGTTCTGATGGCCAACTGGACCCTCCATCTCTTGATACAAAGATCTCGATCTTATCAGGAAGACCACCTGACAATTCCCAACTGATTGGTCTTGAATCACCAATCGACCAAAGGTCGTCAGATCCAGGTTCGGTGAATTCAACAGTAGGTGGGTTAAGGAAGAAAGAACTGCCCTGCATGACAAAGACCTTTCCAACCTCCTCCTTACCGTCGAAGTTAGCCCAAGTGGCTGCTCCGATTATTTCAGGAAGACCGTCACCGTCAAAATTCGAGAGAACAATCTCATGCACCCCCAAAAAATCCTGAATCACTGATCCAAAGATTATGGCATCACTCTTTTCGGTGGCAAGATCAACGATGGCCGGTAACATGTCGGAGCGCTTGAAAAGAGCAATCTCGCCGCAACGATCTCTTGAGTTGGCTGGTCCATCACCCCCCGGCACTCCGATCATCAACGAGTTCGTTCCGTTGTTTTCATGGTCACCGGCAAAGAACGACCACCCCAAGTGATCCCGGGTGTCCCGCCCATAGATAGCCATATCCACCAGCGATTCCAAAATCGTGTCGGGCAGGCTCCCTGAGTTGTGAATTACCCAGAATTCACCCGCGTTAAATGAATCATCGTACCTGCCATCAGCATATGGAACGCCCACTAAAATATCGCTGCACCCATTGTTGTTTACGTCGACGGCCCTGGAAACACATAGTTTGTCTTCAGCGTCATCACCATAGATTATAACATCAGTGCTGGTTGATAAATCTATATCCGAGGGAAGCGATGGAGAACCATATACAATTCTTATTTCTCCAGCTTCTGCAATATTGTCAAGCGGTCCGTCTCCACCTGAAAATCCAAGCAATAGATCATCAGATCCATCGCAGTTTATGTCTCCCGAACTCAGGCAATTCAAGTAGCGATATTTGGTTCCAGATAACCAGCCAAAACAATCGTCGGTAGCTTCACCCAAAGCCCTCACATCATAATGTGAAGACAGATTTATGGCGTCCGGCCAGGTCGATGAGCCGTAGATTACGTAGTATGCCCCGCAATCAATGATGCCCAAAGCGAGGTTATCTTCCCCCGGAGCATTCATGATGACGTCACCAATATTATCACCATTTATATCGCCAATACTGACAGCGTTCCCTAGTTGGTTACTTGAAACTCCGTAACTGGATGTTGAACCATATATGATGACGTCGGCCGTTGAGGCACTCATAGTAGTCAGTAGAGTAGTTTTACCAAAGACAATATATGCTTCTCCAGTGCCTGAAGTACTGTTATTGAGCCCATCGCCCCAACATGCGCCAATGACAATATCGGCTAATCCATCATTGTTAACATCACCACAGGCAAGAGCTGTTCCGAAGACATCGTTTGCATCCACTCCGTAGATAATTGCGTCCGCTTCTGATGCCAACAACGTGTCACCAGCATAACTCCCGTTCCCATAGAATACATAGACCTCACCCGATCTTGGCGATCCATTGGAAATACCATCGGCATAATCTGCACTCACAATCAAGTCATCATAGCCATCGCCATTCAAGTCTCCGGTGGCTAAGCTTTGTCCGAAACCGTCCCAAGTATCATCCCCGATTATGACCATCCCACTGGCGGTTCTCGCCTGGAGGTCATAATAGAAGTCCGCCGTTCCCTCGGATTGCGCCATTATACCGTCGGATTCACTGGACAATCCAGACATCTCCTCATCGAAAATGAACGCAGCGGGCGAAGGTTCCCCGAATGTTACTGTAGTCGAATCGGCTTGGGCTGGTGACCATAGAATAGCAACCGACGCACACACCATTAGAAGCACAAGAGACTTTTTCATCTTACTCCCCTTAATACAATTTTGTCATTATCTTGGTTTAATCTGTAGCCTTGATCAATACAGCTGACGCCGAGCGCAACGAATGCAGCAGCGATCCGTTTCATGATTCACCCCCAAAGCATAGAGGTATTGAAGTGAGGTTCCGAGTCAAGGATGCGGTGAGGTTTCATCGAAGACACTCCAAACTAAAGTTGTCATTCCAGATCGGTGACACGTAAGACTGTATCGCCATCCTGCTACGGCGTAGTATAGCAAATAGCGATACGAATGTCAATGTTCGCGAGACGTTATCGTGTTATCTGGCCAGATCGCCAAGGGGGGTACTCCGTCCTTTATTATTAAGGAGTCACGTGCTTTGTGTAACTATGATATGCCCCCCGGAAAGAAAACGGCCACTCCTCTGTGTGAGAAGTGGCCGTGTAGATTGCTCGAGAGTAAGAGATGAGCTACTTGAGTAACACCATCTTCTTCGTCTTATTGATGCTTCCTGCCTCAAGACGATAGAAATAGACACCGCTCGCCACATTGTGTCCGCTGTTATCTCTGCTGTCCCAGGTCACGGTATGACTCCCCGCTTCCATGTGATGATTGACCAGAGTAGCAACTTGCTGCCCCATGACATTAAACACTTCCAGACGAACTTCCCCGGCGTTGGGCAGGCTGAAACTAATCGCCGTCGTCGGGTTGAATGGATTGGGGTAGTTCTGATCAAGGACGAACCTACATGGCAGGCTTTCTTCCTTTGGAGCGCCAATTGCAAGCACAACCTCGTTGTGGTTCATGTCGGATGCTATCGCCTCGACGATTTCGTACTCTCCTTCCAATCGGATGACACTCTGTGTTCCAGACTGAATGACTGCCTCGCCTTCGAGATCTGCCAGACCAATAATGTTGGTGCCTGACATCAATTCGATACGGCTATCAAGCAGACTCAACGGTTGCGGGACGCCATCACCGGCGAAAGTCAACTGTAATCCGCGAAGGTCCCGGTTGGAGTTAAGGGTAATAGTGGTAGTGCCGTCGTGATACTCGGTGATCAACGAGATATCGCTGCTCACTTTCATAGCAGCACCTTCGCCGAGGCAGCCACACACCGGAGCGGGACCACCAGTAAATAGATATGACACAAGGTAGGTCAAGTCGGCGATATTCGGTCCTGTGCAGGAACCGTTAACATCACCTGCATTCATCACGCATGGCGGCGGTCCGCCAGTGAATAGGTAAGCAACCAGGTAAGTGAGATCAGCGATATTAACTTCCCCATCACCGTTAACATCTCCAGGGATGTAGCCTTCTATCTCGGTCGAATCTACGTCAGGATCGAAATATCCGGCCAGATCGAAATCATTGGTATCGGAGAAAAGCAATTCATGCTGGGGATCACCCATGAAGGCCGTATCCCAGTGTAGATAATAGCTCGTTTCACATTCTGGGGTGGCATGGAACAACACATTAACCACCGTAGTGGTATCACTTGGGATACGGTCTCCAACCAGATTCCAGAGCCCAACCGAGATTTCGGTGCTATCCCCATTGTAGTACACAGCCATCTCCCAATCCTCGGTGAACAGGCCATCGGTAGTGAGGCCGCAGAACTCAGCCCCATCTGGAATACGAATCGGGATAATAGCTCCATTGATCGGCTGCGAGAGGTCAAGCATCACAGGCTGTGCATCATCACAGGGTGAGACGGCGATTGAAGGGAAGCTGAGGACGGCAGGAATGCGTTCCAATATAACGTCATCAACGGCAAATTCTGCTGCCCCCGACGTGGCATATCCGTGAAGCTCTAAGTATACAGTTACATAACCGCTATCCTCGAATTGACCGATCAATTCCCATTGTTGCCAAGATTCAGAAGGTGAAGGATGTAAGGGATGGAAAGCATACGATCCATTCAATGAGACTGTGGCATCAAGAATACTCTCAGTGTCAGTCCATGTATCATGAGTGTCTATCTCACGCGTCCACAAGGTGAACCGATATAGCACGTCCGGTACGACATACATTTCAAAGCTTGATGTGCGCATTGCGGCGTCATAATACCCCGCCCCTCCTGGAAAAGTGAAGACCGCGCACTTTTGTCCACTGTGGGGGTTTGTTGTCGAAGTAGTCCAACCGCTAGGGTATTGATATGCATCCCAATAGGTGAGATCATCCTCGAACCCTCCATTGAGTATCACATTGTCAGCCCTGCTCGAGCCTGTTAGCAGTAGCACGATAACTACCGCCACGAGACAGATTGATGAAAATTGCTTCATAGTACCAACCTCAAGTTAAATGGTTACAATGATTGCTTGTTTCGCTCATCATTATCTTCAACTATAGAATAGGCACCGAAAACTCAGTTTGTAGAAAAGGAATTGAATTAACTCTGAGGTGGGACCTGCCGCTGGCTGTCAAGCGGCAGGCCGATTGACTTACCTACCGTTCTTCGAGAGCACGGAGTTCTCCCTCTGTAACCCAGCCGCTGTCTGTCCAGTAGGTGACGTTGTCCCGCGCTCGCGCTTGAACGGAAACGAGGCTTTCATCGGGAAGAAGGCCCTGCTCTACAAACGCTTCCCATTGTGCGATGTAGCTATCACTCGCCAGAACACTGGTTACTCGCATTCTTTCATCGAAATAGTAATAGAGGTCGCACCGAGGTATCCGCGAGATGTTTTCGCAAACAATGAGTCTCACACGGCCCGGAGCTTCCTCACTTACTCCCAAAACACAGTTGTACTGCTCCACGAGTTGCTGTGAAACCCCAGTTGGTGGCACGATCAAATAGACCTCCTCGGGTCCCGGACCTGGCGCACGTGGTGGCGACTCCCCATTGCACGGACCATCGCCGAGTGTAAAGAGGCATACACTCGCCATAGGATTGTTGATGCCGCAAAAGAGTATCTCGTTCTCACCATTCGAATCGACATCAACCAATAGACTCGGTCCCGGGAAGCCCTTATTTATATAGGTAACCAGGGAATCGCCCGTTCGACTCCATATTCTCACATGTCCGCGAGCTGGACCTGAACGGCAGGCTACAGTGATAATAACATGCCTGTCATTCAATGGCTGGAACGAAATAACTGAAGGCACGAATTGATCTCCCACGTCGTCATTCGGCATACGTTGTACCATTGTTCGCTCGAAGAGAAGCTCACCCTCAGAATCATACACATGCAGAACAGCGTTCCTATCGCACGGTCCAAGTGACTTGGGAGCAAGCGCAATCTCATTCATCCCATCCCCATCCAGGTCGCCTGTCTGCCATTTAGGAATGGCTTCAATTCCCTCACACTCATACTCCACATCCCACAGGAAGATCGAGTCCTTGTTCAGGGCTTCAAAGCCGCGGGTGGTCACCTTCACATACTTCGGGTTACGGTCAAACCACGGATTGAAGAACCTGGGATAAAAGAAGGCTAGCAGGACCCACAACAACGCCAGCAACAAGGGCACCTGGATTTTGACCATGCGGCCGTATTGGCCTGCTTTTTGGGCCACAAACTGTCCCATACAAACCCGCTCGGCGCGCACAATATTATGGTCGCAAGCGACTTTTCCTATGTGCGTAGAGGGTATGAGCTGTAAATCGCGATGAGGATACTTTTCTTGCAATATCGTCACACATTCCCTGGCGACAACAATGTTGCTCTCTGGTAAAACCAAGTATTTCACTGACGAGAAAAATGCCCGCTCTACCTTCACACTAAGTGTGTCTTTGTTCACCGGGAGAAGCCGACCTTGCCGGTCTATGCCACCAGTGAAAGCGACTTCCGACGAGATGAACCGTTCATAGCGAGCAATGTCCGGTTTCAGAAGTTGCGCATACGCGACCAACGCCGCGGCCAGTCCAATGGAATCGCCGGTGAAGGCATGGTCGGCATCTTCAATTTGAAACCGTGCCTGAATACGGCTCTTGTCCGATCCACGCAAAATGCCACTATGTGGCTGAGTTACCATCGCCCGCACTGCTGTAAGACCGTCATAGACTACGCCGATAAAGGGATCATCCGGGGTCGTGATCTGGTTCTCAAACGTAACTTCGATAGTAGCAGCTCCGACGGCATCACCGTTTTTATTCTTCTCGGCCATCTTTGCAGAGCCTATCAAGGTTCGCATCCGACCGCGCGAAGCTTTACCATTGGTGTTTTTCTCAACAAACAGACATCGCGCCCGATCAAACCAAAGATGTCCACGCTCGGACTCCCATTCATCAGCAATGGTGCATAGCATCTCTTTTGTCATCGAGTAAGTCTCAGGAATCTTTGAGCAGATAGCTTGCAGGCGCTCGAACTCAGAGAGTGTTTCCAGGTAGATTTCTGAGTCCGGTATGTTGCACTGTTCACCAGCAATCTCAGCGAACAATTGTAGTGCCTTGTCAACTTCTCCAACATAGCAATAGACCTTCGCCATCCTGCGCACTACCAGCGAAGCTGGTTTTTTCAGGGATAGGTCGGAAGCCATCTCACGCAAGCCTGTCAGTTCATCAAGCGACAGGTCGTGCAGGTTGGTGTCAGTGAGGAAGTTCTCAACAAGGGGAGTGAACTCATCATAGTACGATGCGTAGGCTGGTTCGTCGCGATGGTCTTTTAGCTCGGGCCAGAAATCAAACATTTGGAGTAACTTCAAATCAGACGCTGCCGAAGCCTGGATAATTTCCCGCAGTCGAGCAAACTGCTTAGCGAATTGTATAGGGGAGGTGGTCATTCGGTCTGTTCATCCCGTGCTTGAAAGAGACGGATGTTGATAGTAGAATCATCATCGGTCAGATCGAACGTTATCGTTTTTTTGGATTGCGTCTCTATAGACTGAGGTTTACTTCTTTGGGTCACCGATACTAACACTTCGCCGAAATCTTCCCTGCCGTCTATGGCAAGGATTTCAATGCCAATCTGCTTGCCCTCAGTTTTGCCCTCGAATGTGACTCTGATCCGATCATCTCTATCGGTCTTGAGTTCGACATCCTCAGTATATTCCGTTTTGTCAGGATCATAAACGAGTGGCTCGAGGTCATAAACAACATCCGGTAGCTTGATCTGCCACTTGAGTTTTTCAATAGAATCATCAAGAGCCTTATCCAACTCGGCTTTACCATTCGAATCAGTGACATACTGGAGGTTCAACTCTGGAATTTGCACGAGAACGTTTGCCGTCATCAACGGATCATCGCTTATCAATTGTAAATAATCCTGATGCTTGCGTTGGTCGCGCATCACGCGTAGGATGATTTCAGGAGATTCAGAACACAGAGTAACGAGGTTCTGAACAGACGGCACAAATTGCTTGTCGCCATCGGCGGCTAATGCCATAGAAGCCTGCGATCCACGCTCAAGCAGCGTAGATATGTGAATCGTTCTTCCAGCTATAGCCTGATTGTACAGACTGTCCGCAAGAGTCATGGCTCCAGGGGGCAATGTCTCTGCTGCAGCCTCGGTTAGCAATTTGTTTTGGAGTCGGTAGTCGTTTGCGAAGTCACGACAGAACTCGCAGATTTCCAGATGTTTCTCAATGCTGGAAATACTTTGCGGATTCAGCTTTTTGTCAACAAACTGAGCCAACTCTTTACGCGATGGATGCATATCTCTCCATCCTTTTATTCTTCACTCTACAAATAGTCCCGATACTTTTGCAATGTCGATTTTTTCTTTAGCCGGGACAAGAAATCTTCTTTAGCGCTGTCCATAGCTGTTTCGAACACATATTTGTAATCCTCAAGATACTGGTCATGCTTGTCATCAGGCATAACCTCCCGGAAATAGACCGGCAGCAGATCAACCTCGCCAACATGAGCCAGGTCTGTTGAAAACTGCTCAAACGCTACCCTGAAACGATTAGCCTCGTCTTGCGTGATCTGGCTTTTCCTAACATACTTATTGAGTACAGACTCCCGCATCCAGTCAAGTGTTTCGCTACGGGCTTCGTTAATAGCCCTTACAATCAAACCGTGATCTGGTGAGGTCAATTTTGTAGGCCGGATACCATCAAGATCGCAGTATCTCAGGTTAACGGCAACTGCGGCGCTGAGAAGTTCGTGTTTCTTAACAAGATTCTGGCAAACCTCGTGGCTATCGACAAGCTCAAATACGCCCTGACACCACTGCTTACGGTTGGTGCTATTCAGATATGCTTTCTCCACAATGGTAGTCAGGCTCTCGTATGATAACGGCGGCAGAGTATCACGGAGATTGTGCTGGTGTTTTCGTAGATATACAAGGTCAATACAGTTACCGTCAATGCGACTGACTATATACTCAGGCTCCTTCAACACATCTTTGAAACGTCGCTTAAGATTATGAATCTGTGGATCGGTTCCCCCTCGAAGGCGACTGAGTTCTTTGCGCACATAGCCTTGTAGCAGGATTCTGAATTGGTGGTACAACTCGTCATCGTCAGTGTTGACAATGTCGTCTATTTCGATCCTATTGAAGTAGTCAAACACGACCCAATAGGGCTGTTCATTGGAACTCTGAAGAAATGTCCCCAGCATGTCCATAGCCAGATCGGCAAGAGCATGGCTATCAGATTGCCGCTCTGTAGGCATCTGAAAACCCTTGATCTTGAGATACCGGAGGAATCCCACAGTGTGGACAAAGCACATACGATAGAAATCGTCGAAGCACCTTCTATCAAGAGGCTTGATGAGAAAATCTCTAACAATGTTGCCGTTTGGCTTCGTTATTGTCTGTCCCAAGATTTGCTATGGCTCCGTAACGTCAAGATGCACTGCTACTGACGAACATATCAGTATTCTCATCCGTTGTCAAGATGAAGCAACTGTAGCCGTTGACAATGGGGCAGACTTGTTGGCAATCCCTCCGTTGTTGGACCAGCTGGTGTTATACGTGAAACTATAGCCTGATCTAAACGAGTAACTATCTCTGATCACCGATTTCTATAGATTGCAGCCCTCTGCTGAATGTGGAAGATCACGATGCAATCACACTCGGCGGCAGATCAAGGTATTCAAGTCCCCTAACAAGAAAGCGTTCTCCAATCAACCACTTACAACACGAGATCGATCGACTTGTGACGAGATAGTGACGTGTGCCTACCTTTAGTTCAGTTGCGTGGAATCATTGGAGGGCGCTTGTTATTTCGCCATCTATTGCCCGAATGCGGATGTGGACCTTCGGGAGACTCTGATCCATCGCGATGGGGCGCCAGACCCCATCATAATCCCACAGGAATTGTCCCTTTCAAATGAGTCGATTTTAGCTATCGGAGCTCTCGAATTAAGATGGTAACTTCCTCAATAGTCAAGCTGCTGGTTTCTCCTCCATTAACAGGTTCGATCACGTCTGCGGTTCGAGACGGATCTTCAGACAACAGATTCCAAAAGTCACTACTTGATGTGTCCTCATGCAGGATCGTGCGGTTGAACGCATCTTTCAGTTCATCTCTTGTGCAGGTGAAGAAGTGGCTTGGGAAAGTGTCAGAGTCTGGAAGAGAACAATCTACTACAAATTCTGGGTAGACACTCTTGCAGATGTCAGTGTACTGGACTTGGGTCCGTCTAGGTAGACCCGATACGGCGCCTACATAGCAATCCAACACGTCATGTATCCTGATGTTTAGAGGTTTTGAGGTGTAACCTTCGAGAAACGGCTCTCACTAGCAGGGGTATGCGAAACTGCTGGCCCGACGTGCTACCCGCATCAATACTGGTATCATTCTCTATTGACAACTACTTAAAAGTCTATTATTGTTTTAGATGCTTTCAAACAGCGAGAGGGGTGTTAACCCGTTACCCAATGTGACAAGTGATTTGTATCATGGGAGTGATGCAAAGGGGGGGCTGTCTCAAGAGCCAACACCCGAGATCAAAGGTGAGACGCTTGATAGCAGATTCGATGGGTGTAATGCAGCAGCAAATCGGGAAACCGTACCGATATATCTTTGTGAGAGTGCTCCGAGACGACAGCGATTTGATGTGGTGGCGAACTCGCCCGTTGGTCAAGAGCAAGTGAGTGCTCATGGCCGATAAGCCTACGTTAGTGGATGCCGAAGGCCTTCATTCAGTTGGTAACCTGCCAACCGATCGAATAGCAGACGTAGTATTCATCCATGGATTTCGGGGAGGATGCTTCACTACTTGGATGGCCGATGAAGACGACGCCGAGACATTCTGGCCGACCTGGATTGCCGAGCAATGTCCCAAACTGGGGGTGTGGACCTACGATTTCAGGTCCAGCGTGCTGGACTGGTCTGGTAAAGAGTCCGATACGGTTGGGCTGGCAAGGTCCTTCCTTCTTGATTTGGCCAAAGGTGACGTAGGGAAGCTCCCGCTGGCATTTGTCACCCACAGCCTTGGTGGAATCGTAACCAAGAAGTCCCTAACGAAGGCGATGGAATTCCCAAATGGGCAGTTTGTCGGATTGGCAGAGAATACGGTGGGCATTGAGTTTATTGCCGTCCCGCATCGCGGAGCCAAATCCGCCAAATGGGTCTCATTCTTCACAGAGTGGCTGAAAGAAAACGAATTGGTCAAGGAACTGAAGTGGGACTCCTCTGGGCTCGAAGACTTACATGAGGGATTTCGCGCCTTCTTTAAAAAACGCGGTGGTGACAGGCTATTCATCCAGAGCATCTCTGAACGAGATAAGCTGGAATGGAATAAATGGTTTTCTTTCGAGTTCCCTTTTAAGATAGTCGACCATGTCAGCGCGAATGCAGAATTGGGTGAATATTTCTGTTGGGAAAGGCCTGGCGACCATATTGCCGTCTGCAAGCCACAGACTCGCGAGGACAAAGTGGTAAGTGATACTATCTACTTTCTGAAAGAAAGCTTCAGAAAAGTCGGTATCGAGCCTTCGGAATATATGATAGAGAAGGGGGGAGGTAGCCCAAGTCCATATGACAGCGAACAGGACGAATCGCAAGTTCTGGAGTCTATCTGCGGCTGTGATGTCGATGCCACCCAAATTGGCGCCTGCCAGAATCAAGGAGATCACCCATGCAAAATGGGATCTCAGTCGATCTGCCTTATCGCCGAGCTGACCCGAACAATTGAATCTACGGCTGAAATACGAGACTTCGCAAGACACTGCCTCACCGTATCTCGTCAAGTGGACATATTTCTGGAGATCAATAGGGAAAAACCCAACGACGAGGCTGCCATTGGTTTAGCTATGGTACAGCTAAAGAGGACACTAGACAATCTTACTACTTATGTGCGTGACCTAAAGAGGCATGGCTACGATGACGACTGGAAGGACAAGCCAACCCGCAGATTGAGTCGTTTCGCCTCAAGAAGGCTCCTGAGGGGTGCATTCGCAAAGGAGCGGGCAAGGCAGTTATTCGGTCTGAGGCGCCACTTGTACGAGCTTCACAACCTCTTAAGAGAACTGGATCAGACGGACACAAGCTGGCAGGAAAAGGGCCACGAGTTAGTGACAAAAACAACGTATGGGAACCTCTTGCTCGCTATACAGATGGCATTTTCAGACTTTGACATCAGCAAGGAATTGAATAATCTGGCCGACATAGTAGTACAACAGACATGTCGTGCCGTCAAAGACAGTTTGGGTCCGCCAAACCCTGACGACTTGCCCAAAAACTTTGCCACTGCGATCACGAAGTTACCGTATAAGAAACATAAAGACATTCCCGGCTTCTGGAAGGAGCACCTAGGTCAATGACCATATTCGGCCCCGACACTAACACCAAGCCGCTCAGCCAAGGGCAGTGGGCATACGCACCAAGCCTCGCCCCGGATAATTCCGATACCCTCTTATCGGATGAGCTTATCCGAGAGGATACGTTCTATGCCGAATTACTCTGTCTGCTGGAAATAATCGCGGATCGATCAAAGCCGGTTTCCGAGAAGTTGACCGCAGTACAGGACCTGATTCTGACCTACCAGGTGATGATTCGGGCGCTGAGTCAAGTTGGCAATCCTCTGGGAAGCGCCGTCGACTCGTACCGATCCGATATCGACTATATAGTTAGCAAGGGCTTTCGAGAAAGAACATCGGATATCAGTCTGTTTCATCTCGACCCTGAAGGTTTTCCTGCCCGGGTCACCGCACACCGCCTCATTAATCGCGAGTGGTCGGGCAAGGTTCTCGATGCCTGTATTGCAGAAACGAAGGAACCTGATCGCGCTAAGGCTATGCGTCGCAATGTGGCAAGACATCGGCGTCCGGAATTTCTGGTCAACGATTTTCTAGATTCTTTCCCTGGATTGGACGTCGAAGAAAAGGCCATGATTGTGGTTCATGCGTTCAAGGCGGCAGGAGTGCGCCTGGCTGCAATAAATCCGGAAGATCCTGAGTTGAGTGTTGTTCTGGGCGAGTTTCTTGAACATGGCGGATATGAACGAACGTTTTTCAATACGATATGGTCCAGTTTTCAGTTCTCCTTACCTTCTGCCAATCAAGTGCTGCTTAACGCATGCTGGTACACTTCCAGAAAGGTCTCCGAGAAACTACTTCGGGAACCATGGGGCATACCGATTGAAGTGGGGGCGACCAAGGAATCTGTCATTAGCAGTTTTGATGACTGGCAACTGTTGAGGAACATCCGGTAAGATGTGCCAATCTGTCGATAAGACGCAACCGGTCTGCAAGGAGTTTTGCGACCAAGCCGACGAGTTCCAAGCGTGGGTGACGGATCGCATTGCCGATCTTGATGCTCTAATTGCAGATCATGAGTTTATCGGCGATCCTAAGAATAAACTGCTCATCACGGTTGACTTCTTCGACATATTCGAAGTAGCCTTTCCACAGGCCAATCCCATAAAGAGGTATGGTTACGAGACCGTCACAGGACCGATCAAGGATGAGATTCTCCGCGAGTTGGCCGGTCGTGTCAGCCTACTTTTCGGACTCCCGGAAGACAGCGTCTATTACCCGTTGTGGATACCCTCTCCGTATGTAAGTGAATTCTACAAATGCCTATGGCATCCTGAAATTGGTGCCTCAGATCAGAAACGACTGAGCAGGGAGCTCCGTAACCTAGAGTCCAAAGCTCAGGAGAAGTACAAGAAGAGTTTGGCCGAGCTTCTGGGAGACCTAAAACAGGGAGCGCCCGATAGTAGGCTCTTGGAGTTCATAATTGAACTATGCCCCGAACTGTTCTCAATCCTGTGCGGTTCCTTTGAACGGGGCATCGAACTCACCAAACGGCTATTCGAGGACAATAGGGTTACTCTGGACATCCGGGACTGGGGCTTGCCAGACTCGATCCGTGATACTATAAGCCAGGACGGGAAGATAACCGGGCTCGGAGAAGCCGACCTTGGACGATGGATTAAGAGGCTTAAGGAAGAATGCAAACGCCAGGGTCTAACCTACAGAATCTCCTGGCAGAGAGATATTGAAGCTGTCGCCATGACCGACTACCTGAACAAGGTCCTCGCGAAGTATGATTACCGGGTTGTGTTTGTCTCCTCAGCCCACATGGTAAATCGCGTCCTGCGAGCCAATCCGGAGTGGACGCGGTGGCATGACTCCGATGGTAAACCGATCCCCCATACCACCTTCTTCCGTGGCCTCGACGTCTTCAGGTTCTATGACCGCTTCTCCAGGGGGCAGAGGAATAACGTTAACCCGAAATCAGTGATCGATCAGGCCAGGAGCGATCGCAAATTACTAAGGGAGGTAGTCGAACCCCAAAATGCGGTGGCTATCCAACAGTTTATCTCAGACCGAAAGGACAGGCGCGAAGAGTGCGCCAAGAATCCGCTTGAAGTCAGCAAGTACTGCGAAGGAAGTTTGAACGTAACGCCCGAAATTTGCCAACTGGTACAGAATGTCAATACGATTCGGAAGAAACTGTTTGACGTACACCTAATGTACTCCAGTCACCTCTTTGTCAGGTACTTCGAACGGGGAAATCTAGAGCTACCCCCAAATGGACAACACCCATCAGACGATTTTGATAGAGCTGTGGCTCTACTCCAAGATCTGCAGAACGTATCAGAGTCGCACGACTCTGATATTACAGCGCACGTACTGAAGCTCAAGACACTGATGTCAGCTGAATTTCGCCTGTGGGTAGCTATGTCGCGCTTGAAATCGGTGGGCCCAACTTCGGATGAGATCAGGATGCTCTTTGTTCACTTTACGATGTTTCCTTATCGCGTGCGGTTTGAAAACGAGGGATTACTGGAGGAAGTAAAACAGTTACGAAGCCTTCACTATTATCCCAAACAGTCACCAACGGATGAGGAGTTGAATGACTTCTATGAGATACTCGAGAGAATAGCCGCCGGCAGCATGGCCGCCAGCGACCCAGCCAAGAGTTACTGGGGTCAGAAGTTGGAATTGACGTCTCTGGACAAGGATTCCTTGGAGAGACACTTGGCGGTGATGGTATTGCTGTTGTCACTCGGCAGTTTTCAAGGAGCCTATCGTAGCGCCGAGCAATTGGCCGAAATGGATTCGGTCCACCATTTTAGAGGAGAATTCAGGATAGTGGCGGCCCAAGCCCGATTGAGAGAATACACTGAGAACAAAGCCAAATTCGATACGCCAGCCGAAAAGATAGAAGCGATTGGGCGGATTATTGGGATTTGTCAGAAGCTTAACTCGGGCGAGGAAACCGTGGATTACAGGGCCCATTACTTGGCGGCTTACGCGGCCGGACAGCTGGCTCGGGCAAATTCTAAATTCAGGCAAATGGCTCTTGACTTCTGCAAGAAGGCGAGGGATGAAGTAGAGAAGGAACCGCTGGAGGCCGACTGGACCGATCCTGGGCGATCCGGTGGATTAATTCACCTCAAGGCAACCATATGGACCAGCTTGGCTTACTATAGAGCGATTGAGGCGTTGGAGAGAGAGAATACACAGCTTGTTCTAGATGCTATCAGAATTCATGAAGAGATAGTTCCCGGTTTTATGAAAGAGGACAGATTTACAGCCATTTGCATGCACAACAAGGCCTTCACTTACTACGTGCTGGCAGTATTGTCTGATGAACCGGTGGCCAGGCAAAACGCAGCCGCGGAGGCCCGGCGATGTTACAATATCGCCTTGGGTAGGCGTCT
This sequence comes from Candidatus Zixiibacteriota bacterium, assembly GCA_019038695.1. NCBI lineage: Bacteria > Pseudomonadati > Candidatus Zixiibacteriota > Candidatus Zixiibacteriota bacterium. Next base: position 25,375 of record JAHOYZ010000052.1, on the reverse strand, counting down.
TGACCCAGAAGTGGTCGAACGGGTTCTCAAGCGCCAGATATCACGACTGCAATCTACCATGGACAGTTCTGATAGCAAAGATGATCGCAGCCCGTGGTCTCTGGTTGATGCCTATAAACAGTCGAAGCAAAAGTTCAAAGACGTTCTCGCGCTCATCAAGACTATGCTGCCTAGCAGTAACAAAGAGGGAAAACAGATCTTGAGGAGTATAGAGAAGAAATTCGGTGGGGAGTCGCGTCTTGACAGGGATGTTCGCCTATTGGACGAACTCATGCGGGAAGAATCGGCCTAACCTCTTCTCCGGAATCCTTACCGAAATCGTGAAAGTTGTGGATTCGCTGTGCCCTCGTACCAATTGTCCAGAGGATTCTTGTCCCCGAACGAAGTATTCAAGTCCCTCAGATGCTAAGTCACCATTGCTCCTATATTTGCCAGCCGTCCGGTCTCGATTTGTGACAGTATTGTGACGACTAATGAGGATTGACAGCCGATTCGAGTCAATCTCGTACCGGAAAGTAACGCGCTGGGCGAAACAAGATCGTATAGCTAAGGCCTAGTCTCCTCATAAGTCACTCCAAAGATCGTGTCCGCCAGCCATTTCTTGAAACTGGGATTGTCGCTGAATTGCTTGAAGAGCTCAAGGTGGTCATTCAGCATTTCATTGACCACACTCTGCAGTGCCCGGTCGTGCTCGAGACGGGCCGCTGCTCTGTCACTGTTCTTCATAGCGTTACGATATGCCTTGTCGGCAGCGACCTTGCCCGGAATTTCCTCCGCGATCACCTGGCGGATGCGATCGGCATCTTTCCAGTCGATGTTGCCAAACTGATCGTTGAATGCCTTTATGATAATACTCAACCTGTCAAGCTCAGCCTCAGGCTTCACACCTCCACCGCTGGTAGGAACGGGGCCGATTTCACCGTCCTCATCGGCCAACGCCAGCTTGAGTGTTTCTTTTACTTCGTTGCGGTAACTGTCCATGTCGATAGCCTCAAGGATGCCCTTAGATAGGTCTTCCTCTATTGGAGCGGGTAACTTGGGAATCAGGAAATTCAGGAAGATGGACAGCTTCTCCCACTCGGCGTTACTATACGGAAGAATCGACGCAAGAAACTGATATGTCCTCACGAACGCCTTAGCTTTGCCCTTGAAGCCTACTTGCCCGTCTTCATCCAGGTCTCTGATATAGACCGCAACGCACGCGTCGAGGATGGGGTCCAGCTTGTCGCGATCAGCACCGCCGAGAAATAGATCGACCAGCTGCTCAACCTGGGACCAAGCGTACACTTGATATCCATCCATCGTGCCCATCAGGTCGTGCAACTTGTTCGGGTCAGTCTCCTCACTAAGGACAGTCGTTCGATAATAGTCCGCAAAGGCCATCGTGATTGTGTCAGTGTCGTTCATGAAGTCGAGCACAAATGTGTCGGACTTTGGTGGGCGTGCTCGATTCAACCGTGAGAGAGTTTGCACCGCTCTTATTCCTGATAACTGCTTATCAACGTACATGGTGTGCAGTAACGGCTCGTCGTACCCGGTTTGGAACTTGTCAGCCACAACCAGGAACCTATATGGGTCTTGCTGGAACTTCTTTTCGATCTGTGAACTCGGGAACTCATTCAGAGTCGACTCGGTCACCTGTTTTCCGCCATACTCATGCTCGCCTGAGAATGCCACAATGGCTTCATACGTACTCTTCCGTTCCCTCAGATACGCCGTGATTGCGTGGTAATATTGAATGGCTCTTACGATACCGCTACAAACCACCATGGCCCTTGCCTGACCACCGATTTTCCTCCGGCCAATCACCTTTTCATGAAAGTGATCGACCATGATCTCAGCCTTCTGCTGGATAGCATGGTCATGCGATTCGACGTATCGACGAAGCTTCTTCGCTGCTTTCTTGGTGTCAAACTCGGGATCATCCTCCACAGTCTTCAGTAAGTGGTAATAGCTGTCTACCGGCGTGTAATAGGCCAGCACATCCAGAATGAAACCTTCCTGAATCGCCTGCTTCATTGTGTAGCTGTGGTAGGGTAAATGTCTTACCTTTGCCCCTTCAGGCAACGGTTCACCGAAAAGTTCCAGCGTCTTGTTCTTAGGTGTTGCCGTGAACGCAAAATAACTGGCATTAGCCAACATCTTCCGAGCTTCCATGATCCGATTGATCGTGTCCTCGTAGGTCTCCTCTTCCTGCTCCCCGCCATGCTCCGCTAATGCAATGTTCATCTTTGCAGTCGTGTGGCCGCCTTGGCTTGAATGGGCTTCATCAATGATGATAGCAAACGCTCTTCCACGATGCTCTTCGCCAATCTGATCAAGGATGTACGGGAATGTCTGCACCGTTGAAATGATGATCTTCTTGCCTGATCGTAGGAATTCACTGAGTTGCTTGGTCTTGCTGGTAGAATCACCTGTGACCGCACCGACGATTGACGAAACCTGGGAAAATTGCTTGATTGTATCTCGGATTTGTTTGTCCAATATCCGCCGATCAGTCACGACAATCACCGAGTCGAACAGTGGTGCGCCAGTACCACCGGAAGCTGTGTCATCCAGTCCGACAAGCTGATGTGCTAGCCAGGCAATGGAGTTGCTCTTGCCGCTGCCGGCCGAGTGCTGGATTAGATATTTCTTCCCGGCACCGCTGGCCTTGGCATCCGCCAGTAGCTTCCGCACAACGTCGAGCTGATGGTAACGTGGGAATATCTGTTTCGGTGGTTGTTTCCGGCCCTTCTCATCTTTCTCCTGTACCACCTGTGCATAGTTCTCTATGATGTCCGTTAGTTCTGTCTTGGTCAGTACTTGCTCCCACAAGTACGCGGTCTTCAGGCCGTGCGGGTTAGGTGGGTTGCCTGCACCGTCATGGAAACCCTTGTTGAAAGGAAGAAACCACGAATCTCTGCCCTGCAAGTGTGTACACATTCGTACTTCCTGATCGTCGATGGCAAAGTGCACCATACATCGGCCGAATTGAAACAGGAGTTCCTTCGGGCTGCGGTCGCGCTTGTATTGCTGCACCGCATCCTCAACGGTTTGCTTCGTCAGTGAGTTCTTCAACTCGAACGTTGCAACTGGCAGGCCATTGATGAAGATGCCCAGGTCCAGGGAGAGCCTCGTTTCATCTTTGCTATAACGCAACTGCCGGGTGACGCTGAAGACGTTGGCGGCGAACCGTTCCCCGGCTATCGTGTTGCCGGGAGTGGGAGCGCCGTAGAATAGATCAAGGTTCACCGGTCCGTGCTTGACACCATGTCGGAGGACGTCGATCACACCACGTTTGGCAATCTCCCCCTGAAGCCGATGAAGAAACTGCATCCGCGTTGGTCCCTCATGTTCCAGATCCAATGCTTCGGCAGCTGTCGGCTGAGTAGCACTAACGAAAGCCAGCAGTTGGGCCAGGTCCACAGCATGGTCGCGGTCGTAGTCAGTGCTCTGGCCCTGAGAGTAGCCCGCCTTGCTCACAAGAGACTCGACGATCAGTTTTTCGAGACCTGCTTCACTTGTATCCGAAATCATGTCCGGGTCCTTTCACAGAGTAGATGTGTCACGATACGCACTAACACGATCCTTTCTTCGGGGCGACTTTCGGCAATCATAAGGGTCATTGCCACGAGTGCGGCATCAGAGATTAGGGGCGAACCGGTAACATCAACGAGAATGTCGTTGCACTCCAGAAACCATAGAAAAAGCGCGGCAGCGATACGCTTGTTGCCATCGATGAAGGCGTGGTTCTTGACCAGGAAATAGAGCAGGTGGGCAGCCTTCTCTTCGAGACTCGGATATACGTCCACACCGTTAGCAGTCTGAACCACTGCGCCCAGAGCACTTGCGAGTCCCTTGTCCTTTTCCAATCCAAAAATAGCAGATTCGTTGAAACGTTCACGCAACTGATCGACGATACGCAAGGCTTCCTCATAGCCCATTATGTGGACAGCCTTGCTCGTAGTCTCCGGTGGGTCCACCCGCTGATGGTCATAATCACCGAGCAGATCCAGAGCAACGCTGTATTCACCGACTACCCTTAGCAGTGCTTTGGCCTCATCGCCGGAGAGGTCTCTGCGCTCCACTACATCCGAAATCAGCCGCACGGCTTGGTTCAAGTCCCGCAGGCGGTTCTGGTTGATCGAGTAGCCTTTGAGAATATGATCCCGCAGAATACCGGTCGCCCAAATCCGAAACTGGGTACCGCGCTTGGAATTAACACGATAGCCGACAGAAATAATGGCATCGAGGTTGTAAAAACGAACCTTGCGGCGGACTTGTCGATTACCCTCTTTTTGAACTACCGAGGATTCCTCGGTAGTTGCCGGCTCCTCTAACTCCCCTTCTTTGTATACGTTACGAAGATGGAGTCCTATTGTGTCGGTATCCTTATCGAAGAGCAATGACATCTGCCTCTGGCTAAGCCAAACGCTTTCCTTTTCCAGACGGACATCCAGAGAGACCTCACCCTCCGGGGCCTGGTAGAGGATAATCTCCCCACGAGAGTCATCAGTTTGTCTTGTCATTCCTCGGTCTCCTCGGTTGCGCCCTCAGTGTCCCTCTCCTTTTCCAGTTCTTCCGGCAAATCCACCGCTGCCTCGCGGACGTCCAGCTTGCCCGTGACGACATCGGCAATAAGGCGGGTGCGGTATTCGCGGATTAAGTCGATTTCGCGTCGGGCACGATCCACTACGCACAGTAATTGGGTCGTTACCGAATTAGCGTATGAGACGATCTGAGATTGTTCCTCAGGAGGAGGTATCGGAACACCAAAATCCATCACAAAGTTGGGTGGAACACGTTGCTGTCCCGCAGCACCGGTCATAGATTCAACACCAAGAGACCGAAAATAAGTTAGCTGTGTCAACTGATAAAGGAACTCTGCAGATATTCTCTGAGAGGGTCGCAAGACAATGAATTCCGTAGTGCCGAAACCGACATCGGTATCAAGGGTACTGAGGTCTGCGCCTTTACCATTTTCAAAGCAGGGAGTAATTTTAGCCAGAACTACATCACCCCGTCTAAAGTACGTAAAGCCTTGCCAGACCTCTTTGATCGGCCGTCGCTCGAAATCGTCAATCCCCCCCTCAGTGGAAACTCGTTCCATCGGTAGGAACACAACTTTCTTACTCGACTCTCGCATATGAAATGCTTCGGCGCGAGAGGGATTGATCCGAGCAATTCGTTTGATCTTCAGCACTTCCCAATGCTCGGGCACATCCCCAAGCCAGTCGATGCCGGAGGGTTTGAGGGGAATATCGGGATTGAGTCCACGAGTAACCGCCCGATTGATGATGGCTTGTTTCTGCTCGTTCAATAGCTCTATTAACCGCTGCCGATTGCGAATGAGGCGGTCAATGCGACGGTCGGTAGCCGTAAGATAGCGATCTATTGCCATTTGTTCTTTCGGGGAAGGCAACGCTACCTGCATGCGCTTGAAATGAGAGAAGTCAAGATTCTGTCTGAGTCCTGATCCGTATCCGTAGATAGCTTTCGTCAGATCCCAGGTGTTTAGATATTGGTATGCGAAGACACTACTGACTGAGTTTTTACTTCGGAGACAAAGGTAAGCCGACGTAATGATCCCTCGCTCTTCCACAAGGCCCACCCGAAGACTCTTGTGATCGTTCTGCAGGTCTGTTGTTCTGATGATGATATCACCTGGCTCCACGATCTGGTATGTCTCGAATGACTCAGGAACAAGGCCGTGGAGTTTGTCAGGGGGTTTCACCACTATTCGGCCATAACTTAGCGATAGTACAGTTGTCTCCTGCATACCCTTGTTTCGGACTAGCCTCGGAGCAAAACAGGCGAAGGCTGGTTCGATATCCCAATGCTTTGGCACCTGCCCCAACCACGGCAGGGCAGAGTCTTTGTATTCAGGATAGGCCTGTAAGCTAGCCGTCATGCGTCTACCTCACGCAGCAGATTCTCTGGATTCCAAATCTGCTCGGCGAGCTTGCAGTAGAGTTCCTGTCTGGCATCCAGGTCGGCTTTCCTGAACTCAGAGTGTGCCTTGAAAGCCAAGCCGCTATCATCCAGGAAACGTCGGAAGCCTGGGTTATGGTCATAGGCCCTCTCGTGAAGGCTCTGAGCTAGAAGGTTATGGCCATAATAATGTTCGCGTTTGTCCGCATAGGGTTTGTCGCCATAGCTGGCGTTGAAGCTCTTGGGTAAGAGAAGCAAGCCGCCAATGCGGTTGCGGTACTCGGCAAAATCCGCGGGATGATCGAATTCGTCTTCGTGGCGCTCGGGATGATTGGCCCAGATATGTTCGACCTCATAGCCGTTCTTGCCGTGACGTTTGATATACTCATTGTAGCGCGATGCTCGCCCGGAACTGGTCTCAACATAGTCGGTCATGCGTGCCAGCAAGCGGTGGATTGGACGGCCATTCATGCCGTGTAGACGGAAACGTTCGTTGGCAGAAAAAGTCTCTTCCTCGGCGTCTAGTCGCTCCGTGAGAAACTCTGCCACCTCTCCCGCTGACTTCCCACGGACTTTTAGAACCACCAGCTGAAACATATTGTATTGCATAGTCGAATAGCTGGTAGATTTCCAGTTCCAGATTCGTCGGGCGACCAGGATGTCTATGAACGATGAGGTTATGCGCAGCTTACGCAGTATCTCGTTCTCGCTGTCAGAGCGAATCAGGGGTGCAAGAAGGACTGGGTATTGTAGTGTAAAGTTATTCTGGGCGTTGTAGTGAATCGCCTTCAGTCCGTTGGTCAGCGATTCGGTAGCCATGCGGATACGTTCGTACCAGTGACTGTAGAAGGCAAGATCTTCCTGGATGAAGCGTCCAAAGTCGGCGCTGGCGGTGAGACCAAGGGCTTCCTCGTGGTCGCGCACCCAACGATGGAACTCGGTGCCAATGAGGTCAAAGTCACGAGCTTTCGCACCGCGTTTGCGTTCACGAATTGTCATGGCATGCTGGCTGCGCAGCCATGCCTTAATGGCATCGGCGTCCTCATCCTTGTCGATTTGCTTCAGAGCGGAGAGATGGCTGCGCCATGTTTGGCTGGCTAAGTTGCGGTGGTCGGTGTCGGTGATATTAGCCAGCAGGTATCCCTTGAGCATGTCCGTGGGCGTCAGTGAAAGCCCACGATCATTCATGGTTTCGAAAATGGAGTAGGCGTCGGTGTCCGAGTATGCTGTGATCTCAACGAAGTGAACGTTCTCAATCAGCCAGTCGGCAAAGTACGGCAGAGCATCGCCCGTGAGATCGTGAGGGAAGTGCTCCTCAATGTCTTGGAAGCGGTTGAGGATATTAGTCACCGACTCTGCTTCCCCATTCTCATCAAAGGGCTCGCCAGTGAAAAGCGCTTCCATACACACGGCACGCTCGGGGACGTCGAGGTTGAAAGAGCGCTTGCCGAACTTCCGGGAGAAGATGAGGTCGGTAACCTGACCCTTCTGTTCTTCGTCTTCGAGTTGGCGATGGATGTGGATCAACAGTAGAGTCAGTGTGGTCAGACGTTGCTGCCCGTCGATGATGAACTTCTGACCTTTCTTGTCGCTAATGATGATGGAGCCAAGGAAGTAATGGCCATAGTGCTCGACAGCACCACGTTCGTTTCCTGCTTCATGACTCTCCAAGAACTTGCCGCCAAGGTCATCAAGAAACTCAGAAACCTGTTTTGTTTCCCATCGGTATTCCCGTTGATAGTAGTCAATAGCAAACTTTGAACCGCCCAATAGTGTGCGGATGTTTTTAGCGTCGCCACGAATCTCCTTCAATACAAATCCTCCCCACTTTCAATAATTTCGCCGAGCAGACCCTCGTTATCCTTCTCCAACGCCAGGATGTCTGCTTTGATCTCGTCGAGCGAACGCAAAGGTGTCGGTTTGTAGAAGTGTCGCGTGAAAGAAACTTCGTAACCGATCTTGGTCTTGGCTTGGTCAATCCACGCATCCGGCACATGTGGCAATACTTCACGCTCAACAAAAGCCTCGATGCCACCATCTTCAAGTAGTGGCACCTGTTCGGTGTCGCGCAGATTGGTGTCGGGTTCGTATTCGACATTTTCCCTGGTTTTCTTCTTGATGACAGGGGGTGCCTCGGGGTCGGTGCCATGCTCGGCCTTGAGGTCTTTGATCTCCTTTGCCTTGTAGATGCGATCGGGATCTATGCCCGGAATCCGAAGGGGACGTTCGACGGTGATCTTCCAATAGCCGAAAGCCTCGTTGGGAAATATCTTTGATTGCTCGGTTTCTTCAAAGGTGAGGAATATGTCGGTAATCTGATTGATCTGTTCGTTGGACAACTCGCAATTCTTCTTGCCGAGGTTCTTACGCAAGGGTTGGTAAATGCCAGTGGCGTCGATAAGCTGAACCCTGCCATGACGATGCTCGGGTTTGCTATTGGAGAGCACCCAGATGTAGGTTGCAATGCCGGTGTTGTAGAACATGTTCAGGGGTAGGGCGATGATGGCTTCGCACCAATCGTTCTCAATTATCCACCGGCGGATGTTGGACTCCCCCTGGCCGGCATCACCGGTGAAGAGCGACGAGCCATTGTGCACTTCGGCGATGCGGCTGCCCAGTGGAGTGTGGTCGCTCACAGGGACCATCTTTGACAGCTTATTGACTAGGAACATAAGCTGGCCATCGCTTGAGCGGGTGATGAGCGAAAGTTCCTCGCCCTTGTGCTGGACGGTGTAACGCGCGTCGATAAGATCTTTCTTGCCACCCATGCGTTCGAGGTCCGTTTTCCAGCTCTTGCCGTAGGGTGGATTGGAGAGCATGAAATCGAACTCCATCGCCGGAAAAGCGTCAGACGAAAGTGTCGAACCATACTTGATGTTATCAGCCGCCTGCCCTTCCCCTTTGAGAAGTAGATCAGCCTTGCTGATGGCGTATGTTTCGGGCTGGATTTCCTGACCAAACAGGTGGATTGACACTTCCTTGCCTTGGTCACCGGCGAGCGAATTTAGGGTCTCTTCTGCGACGGTAAGCATTCCTCCGGTGCCACAGGCACCATCGTACACACGGTAGGTGGCGTCGAGGATATCGTCGGCAATTGGGAAAAAGATCAGATTAGCCATCAGCTTGACAACATCACGTGGAGTCCAGTGCTCGCCAGCCTCCTCGTTGTTCTCCTCATTGAAGCGTCGGATCAATTCTTCGAAAATCGTACCCATGGCATGGTTGTCCAGGCCAGGCAAACGCACCTTGCCATCTTGATCGTTGACGGGATTCGGGCTGAGGTTAATTTTGCTCGAGGTGAATTTCTCAACGAGACTGCCGAGGATGTCTGCCTCGACCAGCGTGGGAATCTGATTTCGGAATTTAAACTTGCTGAGTATTTCTTGGACGTTGGGCGAAAAGCCATCGAGATAAGCCTCAAAATCGGATTTGAGTTGCTGTTGCCTTGCCCGGGCACGGAGGTCGCGAAGCGTAAACGGAGATATGTTATAGAAGGCGTTCCCGGAAGCCTGGCACAGGGCGGCCTGTTTGTTCGCAACGCCCGCATCATCGAGTTGCTTGCTCAGTTTGAGAACAGCCTCTTTGGTCGGCTCGAGTACGGCGTCGAGTCGTCGGATGACTGTCATCGGAAGAATAGCATCCCGGTACTTCCCTCGGGTATAGACGTCACGCAACACATCATCTGCAATACCCCAGATGAATCCGGCAATCCAACTGAGGTTACCGTTTGACATGCCTGCCTCCTTCATTGTTAGCGTTCCGAAGTTTGTCAGCCGCCCACTTGCACACTCTGATCCGGTAATAATCGTGATTCATGTTGTCCCTTCAAGTTGACGACAAACTACACCATGACCGGTCGAATGCCAAGCCCTTTTGGTCATCGATCATTGATGATCTGTGATGTACGACGCGAGGGCTGGACATCAGCCATGGCGACTCACACAGAACAAGATTAGTTTTGATCAGGAATCGCTTTCTAAGATGCGGACTTGGCCGATCTGTACAAGGGTATCGAAATCTGCCCGTCCAAACCCCCTCTGTGTCTGATCCCAATCGGTGATATAGAATCCAATGCTTCTCAGCTCATCTCTAATTCTCTTTCGATCAGATTTCTGAGCCCTTTCCTTCTTACTGAGTAGATTCCGGATATCCCGTGCTTCTGCTTCTGTAAACGCCTTCTTACCCTTCATGTACATCCTCTGCTGACATATCCAATCCTCGATTGCCTCCTTTAGCATAGAACATGATGTCCAGTTTGGCAAGGGGGGGGCTAGGGATTGCCGTTGTTGCCTGAACGACTCCAACTGGCTATATTCCAGACGTCAGAGGAGCAACACATCGCAGCGAAGCACAGATGGATAGGAATAGACAATTAGCACCGTGTCCTAAGGAACAAATCTGAGATCAGAGCAGAATATGGCCAATAAGCACAGCAGCCAATCCCCAGACTTCGATGTTGTTGAGTTGACCCGCCATCTCAGGGCGTACTTACGCTCGTCGGATAGATCCATGACAGCCTACGCGATTAATAGGATTGTGACCGCGCGTCAATATGGCTGGCCTGTTGAGATAAGAGGCAAGCCAGGGTCCTTAATGGATGACTTCATCGCCGTCTTGGAGCTGTTGGATCTTGACTTCAGCGTCCATCCGGACCGCGAGCGTAGATCGGTTCATTCTATCCATATTGATAGTTGGCTCAAGGAGGCAAAGCCTAAGCATCCACGAATTTGGGTCCCTGACACTTCAGCCCGATATGTGGATTATGAAGTAATTGTTCCGTATGCGATTCAGCGAGCTATTTCTGAGATAGTCCAAGGCAGAAATGAGCTGCACAAGTTGAAAGTAGCGGCTCTCTACACGGTTTCCCTGAGTGTGTTGACTCGACAATATGGCCATTCTTTGGAAGATCGGGTTTTTGAAGATATAGTCGCTGCCGTCAAGTTAGGCATTCTCACTCCAGACCAGAGGCTTTTGTCAGATGATGACCTCTCCAAGTCCGTGTCTGGAGAATTATGGCATTACTCCTCGCCCGCGCTGATGTACACCGGATTTGATCCATGTGACGGAACCTGCAAGGGCCTATCTCCTGATGAAGATGTGCGATATCATCCGATAAACCTTTTCTCTGCTTACGTTGCATCAATAGTACAGCCAGGTGCTGAAGCGAGTATTCCGCCGCGAATACTTCAGAACAAAGTGCTTACACTTTCCCAAGTCCGATGCTTCGAGAGGAATGTAGTGTCACTCACGGGAGCTCAGGTGAGTTATCACGGTTTCAAGGCATGGCATGCCATTGATAGACAGAGTTCAACTCCGCACTTCAATCAAAAAGTAGTAGACTGCCTTCGGATGCGACTCAAGAACGTGGACGAGGATCGCATTCGTGAACGGCTGGGATTCGATAAGATGGCGGATTACGTGCTGTGGACCGAGAAGGAATCCATCGACTGGCCACCATCCGACAGCGCAGACGCCTATGCCGAATGGCTGGAAGCAAAGGAGTTCCTGGGAGTTACTGACGGAAAGATGAAGGCAGAACCACGCTGCACCGAACCAGTGCCACCTACTCATTCGGCAGCCTTGTACGAACTGCCCGTAGATCAAGACGATGCTGTATTTAAATTCAAGCAACAAGGCATCGATCTAAAGAATCTACTCTACGCGTACTTGATGGTCGAGCCTATTCAAGACACTAAAGGTGACAAACTGGTGCAGAGTGTGTTCGGTCTACTTGAAGAAAACAGGTCGAATAAGACTGTGATCCTCAAAGGCGATTTGTTCTTCCGAAGGCATTTGGCAAGCTTACTTACGGCTAACGGAATAAGTGTGTTTCAGGAGGATGAGACGGTTCCTTCGAAATATGCAGCAGAGAAAATCACTGCTCCAGAGTACAAGGAAAGACTTGATGACTTGCCGCTAATAATATCCACCATGATCAACCAACATCTTGACGAGCGGGGTAATCGTCTTGGAGAACCGAAGTACATTTGCGGACGAACTATCGACTTCCTTCTGCGCTACCGTTCTTGGGCTGGTTTCGATCATCTATTCAACTTCCTCAGAGAGGCTATCAGGGCGGACTGGTACAAGAGCGAGAATACGATATACTATGATCGCGTACTTGACCTGAGTTATGAGTCGTTCGGAGAGTATACACCCCTTTCCGATAAGAAATACAAGGAATATCACGATGAGCAGAAAAGACAGTTGATCCCTGAAGATTCTGAGTCAGTGAAGGCCAGAACAGAACTTGAACTTGGATACAAAAGATTTCCGGGCGAAAACGAGGACGCGGACTTTGAAATCCAATTCGCCCATCGTTATCTTCACTCGTATCCCGAGTTTCCAGGGTATCCCATCGCCAATCGATTTCCCATTTCTGCTATGCGACAGGTGATGGACAACGTCTATATGCTGCGCCGTGGTCCCGGGGGAAGCGTTCTATTGTCCCATGAGGCCGAACCGGTTGTGAGTAAGGTCATCGTGATTCGTCGGGATCAATGTTTCGAACACATCGAGCCAATTGTGTGTGATTTGGGAAGCTCTGATGCGGAAGCTGCACTAAGAGATGCAAACATACCCACATTCTGGCATGGTTGGGATCGTCAGGCTGAGATTGATGCCCTCCTCAACGATGGGCTGTGTAGCTCGTCCGCCGAATACGACGATCTCATGAGACGGTGCTGCTGCGCCCTCAGTTTTCCGGAGCCTGATACAATCTATGATGAGTGGAAATCAGCTTGCGAGGTGCTGGGAATTGGTGACGAAGCACCCAAGGAAGCGCCTGGCCAGGGCAAATCTTCCACCGAATTCGAATCGGAAGCTTCGACCAAATCAGAAGCACGCGATGAAGCTATCTATCGGTTCGAGAAGGCGGGCGACAAGTGGGTTGTCTCTTTCGAGGATGGTAAAACGTTTGCTTTAGATGATATGTTGGGCTGCAAATACGTCCATTACCTTCTTGGACATCCCGACCCCGAAGGCCAGGGCATACATGTCTTGTCGCTGGTGGGCCTAGTCGACCCTCCGGTCCTTGCAGAGGCGAGCAGGCTACTCAGCCAGCTAAACGAGCACAACCTTGAGAGCATGGGTCTGAGAAGAGTCCATTTTGAATCACCGTATGACCTTGTTGACAAGAAGACCATCTCGCTTCTTTTGAGTAGAAGGGACGAACTCGATCTGAAGCTGGGGTTGGATACACTGGTCAACCCTGAGGAGAAGATGGAAGCAAAAGAGGAACTTCAGGCCGTAAAGGTGTACCTTAACGCCAGCACCGACATTTTCGGGAGATCACGAAAGGATACAAACGTTCTCAATAGCAAGCGAACTGCAGTCAGAAGAGCCATAGATCGCGTTATCAAACACTTAGTCGAATACGATTCAGAGGGATCAAACGCCTTGGCAATGCATCTGATGACCTCAATCAAAACAGGCAAATACGTATCCTACACTCCACAGTCCGAATACGAGTGGTGGCTGTAGCCTGCGATTTTCATATCCGTTCCCTAAAAAAACACAGTTGTGATGTCGTTGTGACGTCAAATGTCACAATGTGACGTCGACTGTCACGCGTAGCCAAGTAGAGAGATGACTCAACCCGATGCTCACCGCCGGAGTGCGGCGAGACATCTATCTTGGAGACGACGTGATAAGAAGTCGTGCCACATATACCGCCGATTATCTTTGGAGAGCCAGCAGCCTACTGTTTGATTCTCCGGTGGACGGTGAAGAGATTGGTCGGTCACCATTCATAAGCGGCTTATCGACTTCATTATACCGCCACAATGGCATGAAGGGGGAATAGCTAAGTGAAAAGTAAACGGCAATGCAACCATGTGAAGCTGGATGGCAATCGCTGCAAGGCGTGGCCTGGCAAGGATTCAGAGTTCTGTTTCTTCCATGATCCGTCCAAACAAGCCGAACAAAGGGCAGCTCGTAAGCGCGGCTATGCAAACAGCGTTGCACCGAGCACCAAAGTCTCGATCGATGCTGCAACTCTCTCGAAAAATGCTCCTGACGTTGTCATCGACTCGGCTGATGATGTTAAAAAGCTTCTGGCGATGACCATCAGCCAGGTTAGACGGGGCGAAATCGGAGTGCGCGTAGCCAACTGTGTGGGATACCTGTGTAACATCGCTCTGAAGGCTCGGGAACAGGGTGAGCTTGATGAACGATTGATCGCTATCGAAGAACATATCCAAAAAGGAGGAGATTCATGATAGCATCGCTAAACCGCCGTGTTGGAAAGGCCGAAGACGCACTCGTCATCGGAGAGGATCAGGTGCGATTCCAACAATTGGTCCGTCAGAATTACAACTTACGAACTATGAGCACAGAGGGGCTTGATGTGGGCATCCTCTGTCTGCTCGGGAGTATCGATGTACCGATGTGGGTCCAGAATGAACTGGATAGACCGATTCCAGACGACGCACCGTCGAACAGAATCCGTGAGGCCGAGAGAGCCGCGCATGATGAGATAGCGGCTGTACCCTGGAACCCTACTGCGGACCGACTCGGCAACGTCGAACCGGTGGTTGCCGATTGCTTCAAGTCAGTCTCGAAGTTCGCCGGCCGACCAATCTCATCGTTCGACGACTTTCGGGAATGGCTCTCAAAACGTGGTGACCGGCCGGGATATCAAAATGTTATGGACGCAATTCAAGATCATGGAGGATACGATGGCACTAAACACACGACTTAAGAAGGCTGAAGAGCTCCTTTACGTTCTTGATCCCAGCACTCAAACAATGTCGCGTGAGCTTTTTGACCTGACCGTCAGCAACATGCACCAGGGGCTGGATAGGTTCGGCTACCCACTCCTGTTAGACCAGGTTCGACGCTTGGTCTGGTGGTCAAGGGGAACCGATTCAGGCAGGACATGCTTTGGCTTCGACCGAGTGGGAATGTGTGGTCGCGTGGAAGGCGATCCAAGTGATTACGGGATAGAGAATTTCAGTCCCGATGACTTCTTAGCCACAGATGCCGGGTTCATCGTGAACACTCGGGAGGTCTGTGAGGAAGTTGCGAGATGACAACCTTTAATATCCATAACGCCCCGAGAATGGCTTGCTCTTTCGCGAATCCGAAGCCAGTAGTCTATGAGGTCAGGCGAAGTCGCTGACGCGCCTGTAGGGCCATGGAAAACCCATACCAAAAGTTGTCGGCGGTTAGCCCGCAGCGCGAAGATGGTCACCGTCGTATCGCTAACGATGTTTATCGGGAGCTATTGCTCTCCGATATGACTGCTTCCGAACTGAAGGTCGTTTTGTATATAATCGACCAGACTTGGGGGTACAGCAAGAAGTCCGCTTCCATCACGGTATCCGCAATGGTGGCAGCTACTGGTTTCACGTCCAGAATGATACGCAAGGTCATTAGCTTACTCAAGGCTAGACGAATCATCCACTATGAACGCACAGGTGCACTTGTCCGGGGTCAGCATCTGAACGAGTTCCTATTCAATAAACACTACGACACCTGGCTTACACGACAGCTGTTCGAGAGTTCACCCCTGAACTCCAGTACCGTTACCCCTGAACCAGAAGGTACACAACTACTGTCCGAGAGTTCACCCCCCTCTATAATAGAAAGAAAGAAAGATATAGAAAGGGCAGGCGAATCCGAGAAGGCAAAATCGCCGAAACCGAAGTCGGACCATGCGAAGGCAATTGCATACTTCTGTGACAAGCACCTGGACTCCACCGACACCCCTTACCACTTCGTGAAGGGCAAGGACGGGACAATCGTGCGGGAT
Source organism: Candidatus Zixiibacteriota bacterium (assembly GCA_019038695.1). Classification (NCBI taxonomy): domain Bacteria; kingdom Pseudomonadati; phylum Candidatus Zixiibacteriota; species Candidatus Zixiibacteriota bacterium. The sequence goes on along the minus strand of JAHOYZ010000052.1, from coordinate 9,708 downwards.
CTGTTGGCAACCTACGACCTGGAGAAGTTCCGACAACTTGTCGATGCCCTATTCTTGAGTGACGACCCCTTCTACGACAAAGCTGGCAGGACAATGGGTACGCTCAAGGGTACGGTCAACAAATTGGCTCAATCGCTCTCGGAATCACATACAGTCCTGGAGTGCTACTGATGCATGTCACGGGACTTTATGATATCGATATCGAGCGTCAGTTCCTGGGTGCGGCGATACACAATCCCTCGGAGCTTCAGAATCTTGAAGGCGGACCTGTCGACCCATTGGTGTTCTCTGACCCCAAGAACCGTGCGGTGTGGGAAGCTGTTCAGGAACTGGTAGCCACTAATAGTGAGTTCGACGTTTTCGACCTGACACCGCTCCTGCGGAAATCTGAAGCATTCAAGGGCGGCAGTCCCGGTGCGTATGCGATTGAACTCAAGGAAAACCAATCCTGCGTCTCACATCCCGGCAACCACCTGGAGACACTACGGAGCCTGGCGTGGCGGCGCGAACTTGTGAGCAAGGTCGGACAGATAGCCGTTCGATGCGAAGATCCCGGGGCGAATGACTCTGATATCGCGGCCAGGGTGGAGACACTACTAACCCATTCAGATGGCCAGCAGGATTTGACTGCTGAGCCTATTGGCTCCTTCATGCAATCCTATGTCGACGAAGTATGTTCTGGCAGCGTGAAGAGCGTTCAGGACGGCATCAAGATGCCGTTCCCCGGCCTTCATCGTCGGCTGAGTTACCTTGAGCCGGGGCAGCTTATGATTATCGGCGGGCCGCCCTCCATGGGCAAGACATCCTTCTTGATTGGCATTGTGCGAGAGAACCTCTCCAAAGGCAAGAAACTCCTGTACATCTCACTGGATGAGAGCAAAGCGGCTGTAGTGCGTCGGCTCCTTGCCAACCGTACCAACATATCGGCCATCAAGATGCGTGATGCCGTTGTCACCGAGAAGGAAAAGGAAAAGCTGTGCTTGGCTGCTGCTCCGTTTGTCGCTGATGACCGGCTCTTTCTGATTGACTCATCCGGTCTCTCCGTAGGCGATATTGCTTCGTTGGCCCGTCGGGTCAAGCGTCGCTATGGGCTGGACGGAATTCTAGTCGACTATCTGGGACAGATCGCCATAGACAATCAGGAATCCCGTACTCTTCAGGTGGGATCAATAGTCAGGGGCCTAAAGGTACTTGCAAAGGATCTAGAAGTCCCGTGTATAGCTCTGTCTCAGTTGAATCGATCTTACGACAAACTGAAGGTCAATGAGCTCCCGCGGCCGTCCATGTTGCGGGACTCTGGTGAGATTGAGCAGGAGGCCAACATCGTACTGTTTCCGTGGATTCCTTTAGAGTTTCTCAAACGGCGGTACGGTGAGACCAGTCCGAAATATAAAAACGCTCTGGACCCGTCCCGTGATGACCATGCCGCATACATTGTCATCGCGAAGAACAAGGAAGGCGAGACATTCCTACATAAATGTCGTTGGCATCCGAAGGCCATGCGGTTCTTCGAAGAATCGCCCAATCGAGAGCTATTTTGAGAGTAGACTGATATGAAGAAGCTCCTCACACTAAACGAACTTGCCGAGACGCTGGGAGTCAAACCAGCGACGGTATACAAGTGGACGCACCTGGGTACTATACCATACATCAAGGTGGGTCGGCTGGTTCGTTTCAGAGAAGAGGATATTGAGAGATGGTTGAAGTCTCGAACGAAGAAAACGGTGGCAATGCCGACGGCGGACCTTGACAGATTCTTACCCCCAGGCATACGTCGCAGGAGCAAGGCAGCAACGTAGCTCGTCAACGATTCAACTGATTTCGAGTTTCTGAACCGCGTCGAGCAGATGTTCTGGTGCCAAGTGGGCGTAGATCATCGTGGTCTGGATATCGCTGTGTCCCAGCAATCGCTGTACGGTTGGCAAATCGATCCCGCTCATTACCAGCTGACTGGCGAAAGTGTGACGCAGACTGTGGACTTTGGTTAAGTCCGGAATATCCGCTTCAACTGCGGTACTGATGAGAGCTTTCCGGACCTTTGGCCCCATTTTCCTTCCATCCTCGTGTGTGAAGATGTAATCGCGCAAGGTTGCCCTTGGTGGCTTCATCCGCCTTAAGAGACCAATCATCCCATCGTTTAGGGGAATCTCACGCTCTCCAGTTTTGGGCTTCCAGTCCTCCTTTTTTCGCACGGTGAGAATCCGTCGCTTGAGGTTGATATCGCCCCATTGCAGATTGATGAGTTCACCGAGCCTTAGGCCAGTGTTAAGAAAGGTGTAGAAAACCGGGTAGTACTTTGGGCTGGAGTAGTCAAGAAGCTGACTGCATTCGTTTCTTGAAAGAAACCTTGGTGTTTTTGCATCCTGGATTTTAAAGAGTGTCACATCCTCACATGGATTGGTATGACAGAAGCCGTGCTTTTTCCCCCAACGGAATATTGATTTTAGAGTCTTGAGTTCATAGTTAATTGTTTTGGGACTGGCCAGCTTTGTGTTCCTGGCCACCTTGTACTCGAAGTCATCAGGAAGTTCTATTGTGCGTGGATTGATAGATTTCCGAAAGCGTTTGTATCCCTCGATGGTTGGTAAGCTCAGTTCAGACACCTTGGAGATATGGGAATGGTGAAGCCGCAGAAACAGCACGAAGTTCTGAATGACCTGGCGATATCGCAAGGTGGTGCTCGGAGCATTATTAGTATCCGAATAACCTAGATATGCTTCGAATAGATCAGCCAGCTGCCCATCTGGCACGTCAAGGTCGAATTGCTGGCGAGCAACCTTCACCTCCAGATCGGCAAGAGCCAGGGATGCCACCTTTTTTGATGTACCGACTGGCTTGCGAAGGCGTTTGCCTTCAACTGTGATATCGATATACCAGATTCTTCCGCGTTTGAAAATCGAACCCATATCAAACCCTCCGAAATCCACGTCACAATCTCGTCACAATTGACTCATGTGCCAAGATACGGAAGTTGTAAGTAGTTGTCAATGGGTAAGTTGAAAAAATATAGCGGTGCAGGGACTTGAACCCCGGACACGCGGATTATGATTCCGCTGCTCTAACCAGCTGAGCTACACCGCCATCATAGGTTAGAGAATGTAACAAAAACTGTGCTCTAGTCAAGGCTATATTCACGGTCACAGGCCGTTCTTGAGAACTTTGCTTACCATTCTGAACCTCGAACTACCGATCTCTATGAAATTCTTTAGAGGTGCGCCCCCGTATCTCCAAGTCGGCTCAAGCCCGTTATTGGCTAAAAAGGAAAAAGGAGCCATCTTCCTGATAGCTCCTCTAATCCCCACCTAGTGAAATAACCCTTCACCGCCATTCTTGCTATGAATGATCTTTATCTCACAACCAATAAAGAAACAACCTTCATGCCACAACCAAAGAATATCTACCCTCACCAGTTATGTGTTGTTATTACAATCAGTTACAAGGAAATCAAAAGAGCGACACCAAAAGGCGCTCCACTAAGAAACGCATAATTTGCGTCGTGACGGTCGGGCTTATTCTCTGTGTAGCGGACTAATACCCTGTAATGTATATTGTTACACGTCCGCATAGGTTGCGTTCGGAGATATTGCTCAAATGGCAGTGTTTGGGTCGTGATGAGCAGCTTCTGCGTTTGTAGGCTATAAACGAGAACAACTCATGAGTCTCAACTGGTTATATATTGTAGTTGTCCCTTAATCAGTCAATGGCGGAAGTGCAATTTCATTTGATGGCATAAGAAAGCCGGCCGATAGAGATACCGGCCGGCCTGATTTTCGTAGTGTGAAGCTACAATCCAGCCGTAAATGTTACGATCACATACATCGAATCCACGTGCAAATCGGCATGGACAGCTCCGTCAGTTTCCATAGCAAAGAACCGTATCGAACCATCCTCTGCGTAACTAACGAGTTTTTCAAAGTTCTTGAGATACTTAAAAGACTGTCCGTACGTAATATGCGTATTAATGCCAGGTGGCAGAGGTACATCATCCAGGATCAATGTTCCAGAAGTCTCTATCTCCGATCGAGCGGAAGTTGCATCCAACCCCGAACCATCAGAGGCGGCGTAAACTCGGTACTTTTTATCGGAGTCGGTATTGTTCACCGCCCAAAGTTCAAAACCGATCAGATCGATATCCTTGAGATGATCCTTGTGATCTTCCCAGTCGCCAGCTTCAGACATATCCACTTGGCTATAATAGAATTCGCCGGTCCAGAAAAGGGGGTTGTTCTTGGCGATTTCGAACTTTACCACCCAGGTGCCGCTAATGATACCACAGGCCAGAAACAGAAGGACTGCGGCGCCACCAAGCATACCCAGCTTGTTGCTAATCTTTTTCATGCAGTCATCCCTCACTTACCGAAGTATATGTTAATGCCACCAGTAACCGATCCCGATTTCTTGGTGCCGCCACCATCAGTCGAGATCATTGCTACACGACCTCTGAAATCGAGACCGACTCTCGGCGCCACGCCAATCTCAAGACCAAAACCGGCCGACCAACCAAAGTTCTTCTTGTCGTCCCCGAAGTGCTCCAGAGATGTGTTGTAATAACCAATTCCAAAGAGACCATATGGCTCGACACCCGTACCCCCGAATGACCCGCCAAGGGTGGCATCGAGAATGTATCCCGTCACTTTGGCACCCTCAAGGTCTGACGTGAAATCATCAAACTCAGGGTCACCATAACGAGTGAAACTCAGCCCCGGCTCCAGCGTCACTATGGGCATAACACCGATCCGAGCCTTAAGACAGAAGACCGATCCTTGCTTCTGGTCCTGCTGCGCAATCGGGAACTCGAGCCCTCCGGAAACTCCTGCACCCAATCCGACCTGTCCAGCCTGAGCCATTGGCATCAACAGGAACACGGTCAGGATCATTGCCGATACTATCTTCATAATCCCTCCATTTCATCATTTCTATTGCTGTTATTATGATAGTTTACAGGGCCGCATGCTGTCAAGCGGATATTCCCCTACGGACTAGATAATACCGTAATCATCCAAACCCACATCAGCAGAGAAATAGTAATCCAGATGGTTGTTTGAATAATAACCAGGCCAGAGTTCCACGCCGTAATTCTGAGATAGCCTCTTTAGGTAGGCGACTTCGGTCAACAGGAACGAACTACACTCGTTGTCGGGTATGCGATCCAGACTGATGTTGCCTCTCTTACCTGGCTCGTCTGAGCTGTGGACCGCGCCGGTCAGGGGCATCAACACCAGATAAGCAATAATAAATCATCTGGAAAATCTCATGAAAACACCTCCCATCAGTCCATAGATCGTGAACTGAACCTGTCGCAGGTTTATGGTCTGGGTTGTCAATGTCAAACGGATTGGCACTCAAAACAAGGGGCCGGAAACCCTTCGATTCCCGGCCCATTAACGCTTCTGGATATGTGTTACAGTCTCTACATCCCCGGCAAGTTGAAACAGACGACCTTTGGTTCGGTCATCTCCTGCAACGAAAATTTCAATCCTTCCCGTCCGAGTCCGGAGTACTTGACGCCGCCGAACGGCATCGAATCAAGACGGTAGTCGGTAGAATCGTTAATCATTACGCCACCACAATCCAACTCGTAAGCAGCCTTGAAAGCGATTTCGATATTGCTGGTGAAGATTCCCGCCAGTAAACCAAACGGCAGGGAGTTGGCTTCTTTGATAGCTTTATCGATATCGTCAACCGTATACAAATTTACTGTTGGACCGAAGACTTCCTCGCAATGAATCGTCGTATCGGGGGCGAGATTCTCAAGCACAGTCGGCTCATACAGAGCGCCGGTGCGTTTGCCACCGATCAACAAATTGGCTCCTTTGTCAACTGCTTCGTTCACCCAAGTCTCTACACGTTTCGCTTCGGACTCGGTGATCATTGGTCCCATATCGGTCTCTTCGTTCATTTTATCGCCGATCTTGTATTTCTTCGTAAGTTCGACAAAACGAGTCTTGAAGGTGTCGTAGATATCACGATGGACCAGCAGTCGCTGCACGCCGATACAGTTCTGGCCGGCAGCCCAGAATGCACCTGAGACACACGACTCGACCGCGAGATCAAGATCGGCATCTTTCCATACAATCACCGGCGAGTTGGAACCCAACTCCATACCGATTTTCTTGATTCCAGCTTTCGAGGCGATATGTTTACCGGCTTCGACACCACCCGTAAACGAGATCATGCGTACACGATCATCGCTGACCAATGGATCGCCAATCACCGAACCAACGCCGGTGATAGCCTGAATCGCCTGCGGCGGGAGGCCTGCCTCCAGTAACACTTCGACGAGTTTGAGGGCCGAGAGGGGCGTAACCGTAGCTGGTTTGAGAATTACAGCATTACCGGCGGCAATGGCCGGGCCCAATTTGTGCGCCACCAGATTGAGTGGATCATTAAACGGAGTAATCGCCAGCACAACACCAATAGGGAAACGGTAGTAGTAACCTCGTCGTTTCTCGCCACCGGGGAATGAATCCCAGGGAATTGTTTCGCCGAGAATACGTTTGGCTTCTTCGGCCGAGCAGGTAATCGTATTGACACAACGTGAAGCTTCTTTCCGCGCTTCTTTGATCGTCTTGGAACCCTCGCGAGCGATAATCGTCGCGAACTCTTCCAGACGATCCGAGATCAAGTCGGCCGCCTTGAACAGAATCTGCGCCCGGTCGTAAACGGTCATTTTCTTGGTAATCTCAAATCCTTTGACAGCACTGGCGAGAGCGGTTTCACAATCAGCCGCATTGGCGCTTGGTACAGTGTCTATCAGCGAACCGTCAAACGGGTCAATCACATCGATCTTGTCATCGCGATCAATCCATTGGCCGTCAAGCAGCATCTTCATAGCTTACCTCCTACATGAATGATGTCCACCAAAGCGCTGTACCCTGTCTCAACTCTGCCCGCACCTGGTCCGACGATTGTCACATCGCCCAGGGCATCGGTCGTGATCGTCACCGCGTTGGTGGCCCCCATGACACCCGCGAGGGGATGGCTCAAGTCCACTTCTTCGGGAGCAACACTGCCCTTAACCTGGTCACCATCGCGCCAGACCTTGCCGATCAATTTGAATCGCTTGCCACGTTTCTTGGCATCGGCAATGGCATCGCTGGTAATATCGGTGATACCTTTGCAGGAGAAATCGTCCGGTTTACACGAAGCGCCAAAGACAGCGTTGGCGATGATTGTCACCTTGGCCAGCGCATCCCAACCCAACACATCGGCATCAGGTACCGCTTCGGCATAACCGAGTTCTTGTGCAGTTTTCAAAACATCCTCGTAAGCAAGCCCCGCTTCCATCTCTGAGAGGATATAGTTGGTGGTGCCGTTGAGTATTCCTTTAACTTCAGAAATAGCGCATCCGGCCAGTGTCTCACGAATAAGGTTCAGTAACGGCGTGCCGCTTATCACCGTTCCTTCATAGAGAAACTCCACGCCTTTGTCCTTGGCAAGTTTAGCCATATCGTGGAAAAAGAGAGCTGTCGGTCCTTTGTTGGTAGTTGTGACGTGCATGCCTTTTTCCAGAGCAGCCCTGATATGAGAAGTAGCAGGTTCCGCGGTCTTGATGTCGGTGTAGGTCGCTTCGACAATCATGTCCGCATCAGCCGCAGCGATCAGGCTTAGCGCGTCACCGTCGTATTTATCCGACAAGTCAGAAATCTTGCCGCCGGATTTTGCCTTCTCCAGAGCAGCGGTCAAGTCGATGCCATCCGTATTATACAAACTACCTTTGAGCATATCGGAAATACCGACCACCTGCGTCTTCAGACCGTAATCGTCAAACAAGCTCTTCTCTTTTTCCAGAAGTAGTTCGGCTAGTCCCTGGCCAACCGTTCCAAAACCAATCAGCAGTAATCGCATGAATCTAAACCTCCAGGTTCATTGTTTGTTTCTTTTTCTATTTGTACACACCGGCAATACTCGCGAAGTCAGCCCTTCACCTTGTACCGATCCGGAGTATCGAACATGTCAATAACATTGACCCGCGAATGGAATTTGGCCGAGTGCACCACGCCTTCGGGAATGAAATACCAGTCACCCTTGCGAACGGTCTGGGTTTTATCGCCAATAGTCAGTGACATCTCGCCTTCGAGCATTATGCCCCATTGGGCACAGTGCGAATGCGGAGGAACTTCCCCGGATGGCTCAATGTCAAAGAAAACAACCTGCTGCCTACCTCCCTGAAGCAACCAGCCGCGAACACCTTCAAAGGGAAGCTCAACTTCCGGGAGATCACGGATCATCTCCGGGAAGGCAGTTCCTTCCCATTTCTTCATTAGTTCTTGCATAATTCTATTCCATCATTTTGTGGAGATGGCCGCAAATCTGGTCTCGTGGCCGCGGCGCATTATTTCCTTAGCATCCTGGTCACAACGAATACATTTATGATAAATGACGTCTCCGATCAGTTTAGCTTTTTCATCTCGTTCTTCATCGGAAAGGAAATAGGCCTCCATTGTATCATACGGTCGCGCCGTGCCGTCACTTTCGTACTTGATGGTCAGATTGGCACCAGCATCGAACACATTATGGGCGTTTTCAGTCCAGTCGAAGCCTTCTATTCCAAGATCGGGATTGATACGCAGGTGAGCGGCCAGAGAAATCTCCGGTAGAGAGGAGGCTTTGAGTTCCTCGAAACACTGGACAAAAGTATCTGGACTGGCAGCGTTCCCGATGTTGATCTCATAGACCGGAGTGGTGCCATCATCACGTAAGTATTCCTTGAAGATATTCATCAGCATTCGGAAGAGAATCGCGTTCTGGGTAGACAGCAGCATCGATATCTTGAAGCTGATTTCCGGTATCTCGCGACCGAAATAGCACGCCGCAACAATTGTCGACCAACTGGGATTGAGGAAAAAATCATTACCCGTCTCAGTAGCTGCTCTGACAACACCATCAAGGTAGACCAGATGGTTGTTATCCCCGATTTCGACGCCGCCTAAGTTGCCGAACGGGGTGCCCATATTCTTGAGGATCAACTGACTGATTCCATCACCAAGATCACGGCGGTCAAATTTCTCACCGGTGACTTTTTCCAGCCGGGCAAAGCGTTCCTCTGGCAATGGGGTGGAGACAAGATTGGTAGAGCAGAACTTACTGGCTCCGAGGATATTCTCCGCCATCGCCAGCGTAGTCATCAGATCGCCGCTATAGATGTAGTGATCGGTAAGCGCCACCACCGAAATCATTTCAGTGGGAAAAAGCACCGTGCCGTTCTCGGCCAAGCGTCGGATACAGTCGGCGGTAACATAGGCACCCTGGAATCCGGATACCTGGGTAGTACAGATTCCTGGCTTGCCGAACTTGATTCCCTCTTTTGCAATGAAGTCCTCAATCTTTGGGAAAGTAGCGGCTTGCTGCTCCGCCTTCTGGAGCATATCGCCGAAGCCCTTTTCGGCAGCGATTTTCTTTCTGGTTTCGTAATCCCGCGCGGCGGTGATTTTCTCACCGATCGCTTTTGCTCCGCCATAGGAATCGATCAGGGCGTCGATGGCTCTGGTGTCTCGGTCACTTAGTAACTTGAAGTGCATAATGTAATTCTCCTTGCAAGCACAAGAGCTTTTCCGGAAGACCGGCACTCTTGTGTTCACCAATGATATTCGTATTCATTGCGGAGAAAGGTAAGACAATTACATCCGGTTTTCAAGTGTCTCAAGCAGCAATGTCAAGGCAAAGTAGAAATGTCCTATTTTTAGCAAAGTAGAAATGTCCTATTTG
>JAHOYZ010000051.1 GCA_019038695.1 Candidatus Zixiibacteriota bacterium | reverse complement strand
GAAGACAGTTTAGAATATCCAACGCCCTAATAACAGAACTTTTTCAACAAGCCCCTTGCTGTGGGTTCCATGAGTTCTTAGTAGGGCGAAACTCTTCTTAGCGGTTCCGCCATCTCGAATTGGCAGGAGCGCAGGGCTCCTGCCCTACCAAAAACAGGCGATGCCTACCAAAAACAGGCAATGCCTGCCGGATCAAGTCCGGCATGACAGATGGTTAGGGCAGACGACAGGTATCACCTGTTTAGGGCGTCTGCCGCCCACCGGAACCAGGCGATCCCTGTGAGTGGAGTTGAATGGTGGCGTTACTCTCCGGTTGTTAGACTATCCCCTGCTTCGGGTATGTCGAACCGCTGCAGTAACCACAGGTCGTGCTGGTAAACCCAGGACAAACGTACCGGGTGGCCTCTTGTCCCGGTACTGTCCATCACAAAGCACTCAGTCACGGCGTGTTGGTCGGTATAGACAATCGCACAGTCACCCAATCGATCAAATGCAAAACTGCGATCAGCTCCCCAGCAAAAGCTCAATAGCGAATCAGACCCCTGCTCCACCTTGAGAATATCAGTCGATAGTAAGGAGTCAATAGCCGCCCGGCTCTCCGATTTGATCGCCTCCTGTAACAAATAGATTCGCTCCTTCAGGACGGGGATATGGTTCCGTGAGGGAGTCTCCTCGGCACAGCCAACGATCAGCGCCAGACCTGCCGTCACCATCAATGATACCAGAGTTCTCATTTGCCAGTTGGTCCAATTATGCCGTCGAACCGGAACTGACCGTTGCCCCGACGCGTAACAACGTCACTCTCGACAAGAGTATTCAGAGCTCTAGTGGCAACCAGGTCCCAGAACCAGTACTTGTATCCCATAGTTAGACTATTGTGTCCAAAGGAAGTTGCTATGGTCTGTAATCTGTCACCGGCGGCAACCAGAAGCTTATCGGCCGGACGAGTCAACGCATTGACGGCTGGGCGAATAACTGTCGAATCGGCAATAAATGACTCCGGGCCATTCTTAGGTGTGTATTGCCAACGGACGCGCCCTTTCCTTGTCCCACGTAACCATTTATTTCCACACTGGATATCCGGCATGCGATCACCGAAGTAGATTTTACTGCTGTTGGAGGATGCAGCATAGAAGTTGGTTCCAGCCATCGCCAGGTTTCCCTGTACGGCATACATATACGTTGGCGAGTATGTATTACATAGATCATTCCCCGTGTAAATCTCCAGCAGCTGATCGGGCGAAATGAACTTCCCCCCCAGATCCCACCACAGTGCCAAACCACCAATCACCGGATATCGATGGTACAACACCGTGCCACCATCCATAAACGTGTTAGTATCAGTCGGCAGGTTCCCAGCTGCAACAAGGCTGTCGAGGACTCCACGGTAGGCATCCATCCGACCTGCAATCAGACTCGCCAGAGTGTCACCAATTTCATTCGCGAGACGGCTGCCCTGATGAGCTTCATCAGCCGACAGTATCGGAAAATTAAGGTGGTAGCCGGTGCTGTCAAGACGCACATAACCACGTGTCATACAAATCTGTATGTTACGCTTGACGAAGGATGTGTCACATTCGGCCATGTCAGCTATCTCAGTTATCGTCCGACCCTCATCAAGCAACCAGAGCAGAACACGAGCAAACTCGTTATCGAAATCGGGGTGATCCCTAATACGCGGCGGCAGCAAAACACGATCCTGAAAATACGGCACCATGCCATCAGCCAAGTGGTAAGTAATCGAGAATGGCTGTTCGTAAGTTAGTTGACCGGGAAGGATCAGATCCAGCGTATCCACGACATCATAGAGCCGAACCCATATCTGCGCCTTGCCATAATTCCCGGGGATAATCAGCTTTGGTTCGAGCCATGTCCTGTCGCCCGGAGCCAGAACATAGCAAGTCTGAGCATGTCGACTTGGATTGAGATATTCGCCGGTAAACTGGATCTCCGTCTCGGCAACTATGAATTTTGCCAGAGAGCCGTTGTTGACCACTTCCAATCGCACAATCTGCTCGCCCCATTCCCAGGATGGAGTTTCCACCTCACCTACGAAAATCTCTCGTTCCTGGGTGCAGCCGATCTGACCCAACAGGCTAATCCCCAGTACGACTACCACAAGCATCATTCTTCTCATCTTAGTCTCTCCTCTCCTGTCGTCGGGCGGCTAATTGACCGCAGGCGGCATTGACATCACTTCCCCGACTCTTTCGAACCATAACGGCCGGTAGCCGGGGATAAAGCATCCGGGCAAACTCATCCACTTCTTCCTCGGAAGGGCGGGTGAAGTCCAATCCCGGAACCGGATTGTATGCCAGGACATTGATTTTGCAGGGTAACCCCTGTAGCAAACGAGTCAACGCCTTGACATCGCCCATGCTGTCATTGAAACCCTTGAACAGAATGTATTCTATCGTAACGCGTGTATTCGTTTCTTGCGTGTAGTAACGGAGAGCGGCCATCAAGTTCTCAAGGTTGAAACTCCGCGCCACCGGCATCAGTTGCTCCCGTTTCTTCTGGATAGCAGAATGAAGCGAAACCGCCAGACGGGCTTTGCAATTACTATCAGCCAGCCGACGGATACCGGGGCTGATCCCGACCGTAGAAATAGTGACCTTGCGATGTCCAACACAAACGCCCTGTTCATCCATGATGATACTAAGAGCCCCCAGAACATTGTCCAAGTTCGTCAGTGGTTCCCCCATACCCATCAAAACCACGTTGGTAAAGGCATCACTACCATACTTCTCACGCAACCCCAACAATTGGCCAACCATCTCACCTGTTGTCAGATCACGCAAAAGACCCATAGTGCCGGTCGCACAAAATCGACAGCCCAGAGCGCATCCCGATTGGACCGATATGCAGGCAGTCGTCCGGTCGGCACCAGGAATAAGAACGGTTTCAACCGGATAGCCGTCATCAAGACGGAACAGAAACTTGCGGGTGCCATCCTTCGAAACTAATTCTTCCTCCAGCTTCATCAGATCGAATGTGTATTCACAATCCAGACGATGCCTGATATCCTTTGTCAGATCAGTCATCTGGTGGAAATCATGCTGTCGGACCTTATACAGCCAGCTATAGATTTGTCTCCCCTTGTAAGCCTTCTGCCTGAAAGAGAGCATCAACTCTTCCAACTGTGACTGGTTGTAACCCAGCAGGTTAATCTTCTGCATAGGGCTATAATGTACGTGAAAGCACTCAAATGGCAAGACTGTTTTCTGATCGAACAAACTAAGATTAGAGCACTTGACATATGCTGATAGTGGATGTTTATTGGTCGCGATTCGGGGTGTAGCGCAGCTTGGTCAGCGCGCCTGCTTTGGGAGCAGGATGTCGGAGGTTCAAATCCTCTCACCCCGAT
>JAHOYZ010000050.1 GCA_019038695.1 Candidatus Zixiibacteriota bacterium | reverse complement strand
AAAGCAGCATGAATAATATGGATACACACTTTTACACACAACTCTTGACATTACCAAGCAAGCACACATAACAAAACACCCGGAAGCCTTTGAAGCCTCCGGGTGTTCTATTAGAATATTTTTCGAGATTACTTACTTTAGCAGGACCATCTTCCGGGTCTCGCTGAAATCGCCTGCCTGCAGACGGTAGAAGTAGACACCCGAGGCTACCTTGTCACCAGACTGTGATGTGCCGTCCCATTCGAAACTGACCATCCCAGCCTCGGCCGTATTGCTGAAACCGCGTACAAGGCTACCGGTAATGCTATATATTTCAATTGTCCATTCGCTTCGCGCCGGCAGATCAAAACTGATCGTCGTTGTCGGATTAAACGGGTTCGGATAGTTCTGTCTCAGAGTAAAGTCGCTCGGCAATGCTCCCGCTTTGCCAGCCACTGTATATGGCCTTCCCTGATAATCGACAACTTCAACGTGGCTTATACTAACGGAGCCATCACCACTGACGGGAATCTCCAATATGGTTCGTATACCGGATTCGACAGCTTCGGTGCCCAGACTATAAACCAACACCTTGAGCTGACCATCAACGATGCCCCACATGAGGTCCATGCCCCCGGCGTCACTGCCCAAGCCAACGTCGTCAATCACCAATTCGTCAGCTATATCATAAACTACGTATACGGCCCCGATATCAGCTTCTGCATCAGTGGCTACCGTTAGAAGGTTATGCTCAGTCGCGGTCGAGACCGTCACGTTCGCTTGTAAAGGTCCTATCTTCGGAATCGGATCGGCGTCGCCAATGATAACCCTGATCAGATAAACCAAATCGCCCACACTTAGGGTCAAGCCATCGGCGTTGACATCAGAGGCGGCGATCTGGCCAGCTACGTTCACAGTAAAAGCGCTCAGGCCGTAGATGAAGTAGTTCGAAAATACCACCGCGTCTGCAATTTCATAGGCCACACCGTTAAGGTTGATGTCGCCGCGATCATCAATCGAGTCTGGGTGAATCACACAAATTGCAGCGTTATGGAACTCTACACAACGAATCGGGCTCGGCTTACCTTCCTCATCCTGTATGCACCAATCAGGTGTGCCTCTTCTTTCAAAGCCTGGCCCACTACGGTCCTCTTCCGGGTATGTGATGTCATCATTTTCATCCCAGATCAATTCACCATAAGCATCGTATATCCGAGTATCGTAATACAGGTTGTTGCCGAGCGGGCCAGAGAAAGCATTATCGCCACAATCGAACCAGATGAAGTTGATTGGCAGGTACTGATCACCAAGATTCTGATCATTCTTAATATAGTACGTCATTACCATAAACAAACCGTTGGGCAATAAATCCTCTTCCGATGGATGGTACGGTCCATTATTTGTTTCAGCAAGGCCGACCAGACGAAGATGACCAGTAGGGCTATCGTTGTCATACGTGAAATACTCCCAGCCCTCAATTACGGTCCCCTCCGTAGTGAGATTGGGAACGAGCGTCAAGGCGGAAACATCATAGGACAGCAGTAGATCAAAGCCACCGATTGGCACCTTGGTGTCGATGTACATCTTTACATCATGATGAACACCAACCACCGAACAGCTGTCAGTATCCATCCAGATTTCGATACAAAGATCACAGTCTTCTTCCTGAAGCACCTCGACCTCAAACGAGCTGTCTATCGTATGGCAATCATCTTCTACAGTGAAGCAGAACTCATAGATGCCAAACCTGTCGGGTAGGAAACAAACAGTGCCGCTACCCGGATCGGTCAGGGTGAATACACCCGTGTCACAGGCCATTGTCATTGTCAAAGTCACTACCGATTCATCATCAGTGGCCACGATACCATCCAGACAAATACTGTCGGGATTGTCCAGACAACGGGTGAATGTCTGGAAAGAGGGCAGCGTCAGAGTCGGCACCTGATCGGCCGTGACAGTTATGCTGGTATGGCATGTATCAGAGCCACAGAAACCATCAGCGATAACGTCAATTTCGTAAGTGCCTGGTCCAGTAATATCTATACAAACCGAATCACCATCGTACGAACCGCCGTGTGGCTCCGATTCAACCCTCACACTCACATCGGTTCCCGTTACTGTAACCGGATAGCACAGAGTCTGGGGTTCGACGAAACAGAGCACAGTGTCGATACTGCCAGGACAACTTACCACAGGTGCCTCAGATAAAGTAACCTCGATTGCAAAATCACTGGTGTCAGATCCGCAAAGAGCTTGAGCGATCATTCTAATGTTATAAGTCCTGCTTTCGGAAACAGGGATGCACACCTGTCCAGTAGCAGGATCGTAGATACCTTCTTCTGTCAAGGTTACGATTGCGTTGTCGGGCCAAACCGGTGCGGAGAGACAGATCGTTTCGGGTCCGCAGATGGTAGTGTCCGTCAGCGGATTGGGATCACTGATCGTAGCGCTGACACCCTCCACAATAACTACTTCAACCGTATCAGCCGCCTTCTCGCCGCAGTCATCAATGGCAATAACCTCTATCTGGTGAGTACCATAAGAGTCAGGCGTAAAGCAAACCAGAGTATCTCCATCAATTCTGATTTCACCTTGCGGACTTGAGATACTATCAGGGTCCAGATTGCCATCGACATCAAAGGCCGTAACTGGTAGACAAATCTCAGTCAATTCGCAGACAGTGTCCGGAGGAATTCCGGTAACGGAGATTGTCGGGGGGGAATTGAAATTCGCAGTCACAGTGAACTCACACACATCAGTCCCACAATCGCCGGAAGCAGTCAATGTTATTGTTTTCACTCCCGGTTCATCAAACGGGACACAAACTGTCATGCCGTCAATGTAGGCACCGCCATCATCATTCACTGAAATATCGTTGTAGGGTCCGGTGATGCTAAACGGAAAACAAGTCGTGCTTGGCTCACAGAGTGGGATTGTTGTATCATCCGGACATACAATGTCAACCGGCTCGGCAATTGTCACAATTACAGGGACAACACAGGTGTCAGAGTTGCACTCGGCAGTACCGACGACCGTGAAGATGTAGGTTCCGGCGGTGTCGGCCGGGAAACAGAGCTGGTCATTGGCCCAGGTACTGCCATGGCTTGTCTCAATCGTATAGCCACTGCCAGTGATAGCCAGCGGGACACAAACTTCCTGAGCGGTACAGAGATCGAACGTATACGGCTCGGGAATATCACACTCAATGTATACGTAATTACCGGTTTCCACCGTTACACAGAAAAAGGCGGTATCGACCAATCCACACACATCGACAGCAATCACCGCTCCACAGAACGTGCCCGAACCATCAGGCATGATGCAAACCTCACCAGTCTCGCCATTGTAAACGCCACCTTCGATGGCATAGATTGTGTCGAGGTTGCCGTCAATATCGATGACGTCCACTTGCAAGCAGATCTCTTCAGGCTCACACTGATCATAGACTATATCGGAAGTGACCACATCTATTTCTGGCGGACTATTACCAAGAACAGAGATCAATATTACATCACTATCAGTCGCATCGCAGGCATCTGTCGCGATAACTGTAATTGTGTACACGCCGACGGTATCGGGTAGGAAGCAAACCAAGCCCGTGAAGGGGTTATAGGTCCCAAACGGGTCTCCATTTGAGTCAAATACGCCTACACTTACCAGGTTGTCATCAGGATCGCTGATTCCTACCGGCACACAGACCTCAACAGCTTCGCAGGAAGAAATACTCGTGTCGGGTGGCAGAATCACGAGGGGATCCCTGTTGCACACAACTGTGACCGTGAAACTACACGTATATTCGTCACAGGGTGTAGTAACAGTGACCGTAATCAGGTTTGTATTGGAACATTCGCTTGAAAAACATATCTGCTGGTTGAGTGAGTCATACCAGGTTCCGATCCCGGTGACATCAATCTGAGCACCCTCCGGGATTCCCTCAGCATCAAAGTCAAAGCAGAATGTATCCTCCAGTGAGCAGGTAAACACCGTAGTATCGTTGGGACACTCAAAAGAGATACCTTCATCTGTTTCAATCGTAACCACGGCTGTATCTTCAGTGATATTGCCGCATGTATCTTTGGCCGTGATGATTAACTCATAGGTCCCGCCGCTGAAGGGCATAAAACAGAACTGCTCATTGACATTGTCATAGGTGCCTTGATTAACATAAACTGTGTCGAGATCACCATCAGGGTCCACAATTGTGACATCCAGACAGATTTCCTGCGGATAACAGAGATATAGAGATGTGTCCGGCATGTGTGAAATTATCGGAGCATTGTTCAGGTCAACAGTAATCAGTACAGTATCCGAAGCACTCATCTCGCACGAATCTGTCACTATAGCAACTAGCGTATATATTCCGGAAGTATCGGGCGTGAAACATATCTGCCGGTTACTCGGATTGAAAACAGCAAAACTGCTAACTTCAAAGGTCTCATAAATTTCAATAGTGGTAACATCAACACAAATCTCTTCCGGAGTACACATGTTACGCGCAAAATCAGCACCCAGATCTACAAACGGACTCGGAGGGAATATCACCGTCACATCGACCGTATCGCTCACAGCCAGATCGGTGCACTCGCCAACCACTTCAAGTATTATCGTGTAGATACCGGCAGTATCGGGATCGAAACACAATTGGCTGGTAAGAGTGTCATAGTAACCTGAGCCGAAAACAGTAATCGAGTGAATGCTGTCCGCAATTATCTCGGCATCCATACAGATAGTAGTCTCGCCACACATATTAACCGTGAAATCTTCAGGCAGGTTCACCTCAGGGTCAGGAGGCCGTACGACCGTAACAAGAGTTGTGTCGGTCGCCGACAGGCCACACGAATCAGTGGCCGTAAGAACCAGGGTGTACACCCCGGCGGTGTCAGCTACAAAACAGATTCGATCAGTTTCTGAATCATAGTAGCCAAAACCGGCCACAACACTATCACTATTCAGATTCAAATCAACATCACCTACAAAGGCGTCGAAGCAGATCGTCTCGGTCACACAGACCGTGACTTCAAAATCACTCGCCAGATTCACGTAAGGCGGCTGATTGAGTTCAACTGAGATCGGCACGGTGCAGGTGTCGGCCTTGCCGCAGATATCGACCACTTCAATAACGATATCGAACTCGGCTGTTGCATCGGCAACCAGGCACACCGTCAATCCGTCGATAGTAGCATTGTCCGAGAGGATATTGTAACTCAACTCGCCAGCCCCTGCCGACTCTACCACAATGTCAAAGCAGAACGTCTCCACATCGCAGATTACGTACTCCTTCGCTTCCGGGCAGATAATCACAGGGGGATCAGTGAAAATAACCGTAACGCGCAAGGAGTCCGTCAGACACTTTGGGTCGGTCGATGGCAGATCTAGACCGTACGGAGTACATTCATTATCATATATGTAATGAAATGTATACGTAACCGAGTCTTCAATACCGGCCTCAAAGCATTGCCGCCAGGTATCGGCATCGATCTGGGTAAGAGTCCCCGGACCACTTGATTGTTCCACCCAAACGGGGTCCCCATCAAAGTCGAACATGTCGATATCAAAACAGATTTCGCCCGGACCACAGGCGTAGATTGTAGTATCATCCGTGACCATTTCCGGGTGAGTATTCATCCTGATTGTATCGTACACCGTCGCCATAACGGTGTTGCAGTCATCGTATACTGCTATTTCAAATGTGTACACTCCGCTGGTATCGGGTACATAGGCCAGCCAGCCGGAAACGGAACTCAAGTCGCCAAACACGGAGAGCAATTCGAAGGTCAAAGGAGTAGCCTCGGGATCATCTGCGATAACCTGGAACAGTCGTGTATCACCCGTACGACATAATTTGGCCGATCCATACTGGTCTTCAAAGAGCGGTGGTTCATCGACATAGATCACATATTCGTGCAAGTTATAGGTCGAATCCCCCAACGGGTCTACCACTAAATACTCTACGTGGATAGTCCCATCAGTCACGGGTGTATAGCTGTAATATCCGTACAGCTTGTCGGTGACCTCCCAGGTAAGCTCGCCCGGTCCATCATGGATAGCCAGGCTGATTGAGGGGCTACCCATATCATCAAACTCATAAATGAGCGTATCATAGATGGCATCACCCAAACAGATGTAGAATGTATCAGTCGGAACATCTGGTGGGCATTTGGGTTCGTCATCACCCTCAGGAGCTGGGTCTTGATCATTCGTCGGGTCACCGTTACTAACATCAGTGGTTGGGTCCTGAGAACTCAGCGAGCCACCATCACCAGCCAGCACTGTCGTTAATGAAAATAGGAGCAACAGAATTATGGAAAACCCAAGAAAACGAAAGCGTCTCATTCTTCCTCCACACAGTGGTAGTGACCCAAGTCACCTATACACATTCTTGCGGCAGAACTATGTCCGCCGAAGGTCGTTTCTATATTATGAGCAGCGAAGGTGTTAAAAAACCCCGTCACCGCAATATTTGCAGTGTCTATAGCCAGCGTCCTAACAGGATGCAGGTGAAAGAACTCAGAAGTAACAAGTATGTAACTTTCAGTAACCATAACAATATAGTGCGTTCCACTCCCATGTCAAGGCCTAATGGTCTGCAGGCGTTCAACGCAAGAATCGGGCCAATTACTTAACTGCCTGACTCCCTGTTATTTACGATTCTTTTTTAATGGAAGCTGCACTCAACTATCACTATTATGAAAGTCCACCGACAGATTGTGCTCTACTTTGCTCAGATATCCTTCCGTCCGGAATCGGGAGACATATTCTCGGTCCAATTCTGACCCGCAAAACCTGCTTCACGAAACTAATAATAATAAAGGCAGGAGCTATTGCTCCTGCCTGAAAACAGACTATGTCTGCTGGTTTCCAGCACCTGCTGGATTGATAATCCTACTGCTCTACTTATCCCCTCCCAGAATCACCGGCAGGGAACCGGCATCGTTGCCAATCACAATCACCTTTGTGTTCGGCGATTCGGCTATCTTGAGAGTGGCCTCGATCCCTTTCCATTTCAACAGCGAGTTTGTTATCCCCGCCGAGACAATCTTCTGGAAATCGGAAATACCTTTGGCCTCGATCCGTTTGCGCTCCGCCTCCAGTTTCTCCTTGGCAATCGTGAACTCCATCTTCTGCGCTTCCTGATCGGCGGTCAGTTTGAAGTCAATCGCCTCGCTGATCCGGGCCGGTATCTGCACATTACGCACCAGAATATCCTGAATCTGAATAAAATGCTGAGCCATCTCAGTGGTCAGACCATCTACGATCGCCGCCTTCAGTTCATCACGTTTGGTTGAGTAGATTTCCTCCGGTGTGTATCTGCCAGCAGCCGTTCGAGCGATTCCCCTTACAGTCGGAGCCACTTTTACATCGTAGTAGGATGGTCCGATTGTTATCTGTAACGAATCAATCCTGTTCATTGTCGGCCGGTAAAGAATCGACATCTCCATCTTGATCGTCGCTCCATCAGATGAAAGCACCTGGATGGATTCCTTTCGTTCCTGGGTCTGTATCTTGTACACCAGCATGTTATTCCAGGGCAAGTGCCAGTTGAATCCCTCGGTGTAGATTTTACCCATCTCAGTCCCATCACCAAACTTGGCAAAAAATACTCCCCGGTGCCCCGAAGGAATCTGTGTGCCGCAGCCCATCGATCCCAATCCCATTGCCACTATCATCAAAATAGCGACCGTGTGTAACGCCTTCATAATCCTGTCCTCCGTCAGAGTTAATATTCCATAGTCTACTGACATATACCAGAAGCCTCAAACGTGATTCAACTAAAAGTGAAAAAATCGGAGGGGCTATTGAGGAACCCGATATGGCACACACCAGCCATACCAATTGGTACCAATGGTATCGGGGGGGGGATTGCCTGGAATATTATAACGCTGCCACTCCTGAAAAAACAATAAATTCCAGATACGGGGGTTGTTATCGGGTGTCTTTACAGTATCCACATAATGCGAACTGTCCGAACGATTCATCATCTGGAGCCGGAAACCACCATCTGTAGCAGCCGAAACAGTTTGGTAATACGATTGATTGCGGACATAGCTGCTATTCAGATACAACCATGAACCGTCCTCGATGACTCCGAGTTCATCCGTCCGGAGGTAGATATGATTGCTGCCTCCGGCTTGTGTCGTTGTGTCCCCCGTAGAGTAATTTTCCCAGTGAATGATATAGCGGAAATTGTCATAGCCAAGATTATCTCCGCGAAATACCGCGCCATCTTCTGATCGGACCTCCATTTGCCCCGGCGAATTCGGCGCACCACCGTTGAAACCCCATAATCTCCACCCGAGGTATGGCCGGTTGTCGCTACCAATCTTGACAAAAAACCCGTAGCGGGTGACTACTCGCTCTTCGGCCGTCTCAGTTGTGTCACTACCGAATATGCGCAGCGTTCGAACGAAGAAACGATCGTCAATGATCGCTTCAGCATCCCAGTATGTCCCATTCAGAACGGGGTATGAGTACTCATGGGTAGTCCGGTACCAGAAATGACGAAGGCTGTCATACTTGGCCGTATCTACGAAAATTTCGAGTTCTATATCTCTGTGCGTCGAATCGACAATCGTCTTGTAAACAGCCGAATCAAAAGGAATTGTATATTCATCCTCAAGAAAGAGATTGTCGGTGCGGAAAAGATCTCGGCCTTCTTCCGTTTCGTAGATGTAGCGTTCCAGTATCTCGGTATCCTTGACATAGGGTACTTCTTTCTCCTCACAACCAGCCACCATCAGCAACCCTATTGAAACAAGAACAACTGCGAGGCAGTAATACCCAAATCGTTTTCCGTAGCTTTGTTCCATCTACTTCCTTTTCCTTGTCTTCACTTTCAGGTCAGACTTCATCTGGTTGATCTCATCCCGAATCAACATGGCCGTTTCAAAATCGAGATTATCAGCCGCCTTTTTCATTGCCTGAAGCATGAAGGCCAGTTGGTCCTCCATGCTCATGCGGGCAAAACTACTGGGTTTGTCAAAGGCTTTATCCTCAATAGTCTTTGAGTCGGCAAACTGCGTTGAGCGAAGAATCTCATCACGGGTCTTGAAAATTGTCTCCGGGTTAATGTTGTGTTCCAGGTTGTAAGCCATCTGTTTATGCCGCCGACGGTTGGTCTCATCTATCGCCTGGCGCATCGAGTTGGTAATCTTATCGCCGTATAGAATCACCGATCCGTTCTTGTTCCGAGCCGCTCGACCGACGGTCTGAATAAGCGAACGGCCACTGCGGAGAAAACCCTCCTTGTCGGCATCAAGAATCGCCACTAACGAAACCTCGGGCAGATCCAGCCCCTCTCGCAACAGGTTCACTCCTACCAGCACGTCAAACTCCGCTAAACGCAAATCACGGATAATCGCTGTCCGGTCAATGGTTTTGACATCGCTGTGCAGGTAACGCACCCGTAACCCCGCCTTATTCATATAATCGGTCAAGTCCTCAGCCATCCGCTTTGTTAGTGTCGTAACCAGCACTCGCTCTCCCTTGGCTGCCCGCTTCTTGGCTTTCTCCAGAAGATCATCTACCTGGGTGCCCAGCGGCCTGACGACTATTTCGGGATCGAGCAAACCGGTAGGCCTGATTACCTGCTCAACCACCACCCCTCCACATTTCTCAAGCTCGTAGTCGGCCGGAGTTGCCGAGACATAAACTCGCTCATTTAGCAACTGTTCAAACTCATCAAAAAACAGGGGCCGATTGTCCAGCGCCGAGGGCAATCTGAAGCCATGCTCGACCAACACTTCTTTGCGGCTGCGATCACCGGCGAACATACCCCGCACCTGCGGAATAGATTGATGCGACTCGTCGATAATAGTCAGGAAATCGTCAGGAAAAAAATCTATCAGCGTAAACGGCCTCTCCCCCGGTTTGCGCCCAGCCAGATGACGAGAGTAATTCTCGATCCCAGAGCAGTAGCCAATCTCCTGAAGCATCTCCAAATCATACCTGGTGCGCATATCCAGGCGTTGCGCCTCCAGCAGTTTGTCCTGGTTACGGAACTCGATCAGACGTTCATCC
This sequence comes from Candidatus Zixiibacteriota bacterium, assembly GCA_019038695.1. Lineage (NCBI taxonomy): Bacteria > Pseudomonadati > Candidatus Zixiibacteriota > Candidatus Zixiibacteriota bacterium. Next base: position 9,160 of record JAHOYZ010000050.1, on the reverse strand, counting down.
AATTCGGCTTTGATTGTGACTATGGCTTCCTTCAGTTGCTCAGGCGATGTCACAAAATGCTTGGCTGGATAGATTGCGATACGATCAAGCTCTTTCAGAACCTCACCGGTCAATGGATCAATCACAGTCAAACTCTCGACTTCATCGCCATAGAACTGAATACGGATAGCGCTCTCATGGTACGCCGGGATGAGTTCGATAGTATCACCGCGCACTCGGAAATGGCCACGCGTAAAGTCTATATCGTTGCGAGTATAGTGAATACTGATAAATTTACGGATAACGTCATCACGATCAATCCCTTGCCCCTTGGTCAACAGAAGATACTGCCGTTTGTATTCGGTCGGTGAACCAAGGCCATAGATACATGAGACCGACGACACAATAACGACATCATCCCGTTCCAGCAACGAGGCTGTTGCCCGGAGACGGAGGCGGTCGATGTCCTCATTCACTTGAGTATCTTTTTCGATGAACGTGTCGGTGGTCGGCAAATAGGCCTCAGGCTGGTAGTAGTCGTAATAGCTGACAAAAAACTCGACGGCATTATTGGGGAAGAAGGCTTTCAACTCTCCATACAACTGAGCCGCTAGTGTTTTATTATGAGAAAGCACTAGTGTTGGTCGCCCCAATTGGGCTATAACATTGGCCATTGTGAAAGTTTTGCCCGACCCGGTAACGCCAAGTAATGTCTGATGCTTGCTCCCGGAGTGTATGCCTTCGAGCAATTCCTTGATAGCTTGTGGTTGGTCTCCTTTGGGTGCGTATGTAGACTGCAACTCAAAAGCAGGCCGGGAATCTGTCACGGGTATGGATGTACTCACAATTGTCATCACCTCTTAGACGTTTGAAGAAGTAATATATGCAATCAACGCAACCAATCAATCACAAACCCGCTTCACGGGTTATTTGCTGTCATTGTACTTTACCCAAAGACATAGGCGTCGGGTGGGCAACTAATCCTGTGGCACTGCAAAAGCTATGCTGGTTCTGTAAATTATGGTTGCTTGCAACATGACATAAGCGTGGATGTGCACAAGAATCCGAGCAAGAAAAACGGCCACCTCTGCATTGAGAGGTAGCCGTTTTCTTATCCCTTTGGTCGCATACCATAAGTGACTTTTCTGCAGTGTAGTCTTGTAGGGCAGGAGCCCTGCGCTCCTGCCGGTCTTGGTCGTGATTGCTTGCAACCTGACAACAAACGCAATTATCAGGACCGCAAAGGGTTCTAACCTACAAATGCGGAATCAAATGCTGCTACGGACACGCTGCTGGTGGTGGGCCACCAGTGAACATGTACGAAACCAGATACGTCAGGTCAGCTATATTGATTTCGCCATTGCCGTCTGTGTCACCTTCCTCTATGCATGGAGGTGGCAGTCCTCCGGTAAACAGATAGGCAACTAAGTAAGTCAGGTCAGCTATATCAATGTCACCACCGGAATCGGTGATACCGTCAACGTTGCCGCGTAGTCCGTCACCGTTGCAGCAGCCGTCGCAAACATCACCGATACCATCTTCGTCCGTGTCGGTCTGATCGGGATTGGCCGAATCCGGGCAGTTATCGATAGCACACGTATTCGTTGGATAACCAGGGTCACCAAAACCATCCCCGTCTGTGTCAGTACAGGTATCGCAAGCATCACCGATGCCGTCACCATCCATATCGCTCTGGTCGGCATTGTATTCCCCTGGGCAATTATCAGCATATTCGCAGACGAGGTCAAAATCGACATCATCACACACCCGACAGGCAGGGCCATAGTAACCTATGAGATGACCGGACTGGTTGAGGACACTATTCGCGGCACAAGGCGAAAGCGAGTCGATATGCAAGTCACCCACGGCGGTATCACAAAATGACGGCGGAAGCGACATATTGCCTTCAACAAGCAATTGCGCAGCCAATTCTCCTGCCCAGTCACCAGTCACATTACCGAAAATGTTAGTGGAATGCAGGTCCGGGTCTGGTCCCCGGTCGGTGTAAATCGGCCAACCGGCTTGATTGTAGGCTATGAGGCAATTGCGGATATGCAGAATAGACGTGTCCATGTAAATCACGCCGGCAGCATTGTCGTACATCGTACAGTTAGTTAACTCGACACCGGGATGGTGCTGTAGATAAATGGCTCCGCGCCCTCCCGACTCGTTGCCCACGAAAAGACATGAATCGATCACCGGAACGCCGGTACCGTAAGGAATGAGCCGAAGGACACTACCGTAGTCGCCGGAATTGTCACGAAAGATACAATTGCGGATTATCGACTGTCTTGTGTTGACTGCAATCGCTCCATCGCTGCCGTTTCTGATAGTAAAACCCTCGACTACACTGGGGTTGCTAATGTAGGTGCCCATGGAAAAGGCCCTGCGGTTGATGCCGAGATCACCTTCACAATCAATAATCGTCGTTTCGGGGCCATCTTCGGACTTAATGACAATTCCCCCCTCCCCCATACCTATGTTGCGGTTGTTGGGTCCGGAATATAGACCGGGCGCGACCAGAACCGTGTCACCATCCTCAGCGGCAGCGGCGGCCTCTCCAATGGAAGCGAAATGGTCGGGTACGAGAATCGTTGAGGGCACATGATCCGGATCACAACGATAGGCTTCGATCATCATCACGACGTCCGCCGCAGCCCAAAACTCCATTGGAAACCACGTGCCCCCATCCCTATATGAAGAACGCCCTTCGCCCGCATGGGGACCCAGACCCTCATCGGACACACTGGCCAGAGTATCACCGGGACCGCCGATAATCGCCCAACCAAGATGGAAATCATCTCCCTCGGTAATATCATGAGGTCCGGCCGGGAAGATCGCGGAGATCCATTCCAGAGAGGAAGTGTCTGCTATCTGCTCATGCGGAACATCGACCGAGTCAATTTTCGTCTCCGGCATCCCCCACCCGTTATCTGTGAGCAGGTACAGCCTTATCGATGGTGATCCGGCCATTACTTCATTGTAGAACAAAATCCGCATCCCCTTGACGGGGTACCTAGGGCCACCAACAGCACTGAACCGTGTGCAGTACATTTCGACGGGCCACATATGTGGCATCCGCCAGATGTAGGCCGGAATGGTATCGTGGTAGAACAGGGGGTCGCAATACCCCTCACCATCGCCCCTCAGCTCGCTCTGTCCAGTAGTAGAATTCGCACTTTCAATAGCGTCCAGAGGCCTGGCCTTTCCACCCGGGTCGTCGGCTGCGGAGGCAGCCGCGAACGCAGTAAGAAGCGCCACAATTCCAAGCAGCCCAATCAGCATAACGCGAATTTGGAATCCTCTTGGGCGACCGGAGACAACTCCACCCAATGATCCTTCTGTTATGTACATTTTGATACTCCCGCAACAGGGGTTTCGCTCTAACGAACAATTGTCACCTGTACTACCAAATATATACCGTATCGACATTTTGGTCAAGTGATTCGACATAATCGGTAGCGGGAGATTGCACATCACTTCCGGTTCTTCTTAAGATCCCTCTGGTACAGCGTTACCTTTTTCCATTTGGCTCTTTCGGCCAGACTCGCTTTCTGATTTTGTCGTCGTGCCAGATGCTGCAACTCCTTTTGCATCTTCAGGTAATTTTGATAACGTCCACTGTCGAGAGTACCGTCATCCAGAGCCGCTGCAATCGCACAGCCCGGTTCGCCGTTGTGCCGACAATCACGAAAACGACATAGTCGCCCCAACTGCTCAACATCTTCAAACGATCTCTCAAGGCTACTCTCATCCCCCCAGAGTTGAATCTCTCGTAGTCCGGGGGTGTCAATAACAATAGCGCCGTCCGGCACAAGGATCATCTCGCGATGCGTCGTAGTATGCCTGCCGCGACTGTCATCCTCACGCACCGCCTGAATCCTCATATGTTCCTCACCGAGCAGGGCATTAATGATCGTCGATTTACCCACCCCGGAAGAACCCAAAAACGCACCCGTTTGTCCCGGAGACAAATGTCGCCGGACATCTTCGATGCCGCTCCCTTCGATTACGCTCGTAAGAAAAACCGGCACGCCCGGCGCAGACGCTTCCACCTGGGTCATTACTTCGTCAGTGTTGGAACAAAGATCGCTCTTGCTGAGAATAACCGCCGGAGTCGCCCCGCTGTCCCAGCCCACAGTCAGGTATCGCTCCAGACGACGCACATTGAAATCACCATCCAATCCACAAACGAGGAAAACAATATCAACGTTGGCCGCCAACACCTGTTCCTCGGTCTTGCATTCTCCATAGGCCGGTCCACCAGCCAGTACTGCTTTGCGCGAGAAACTGCTACGTCGCGGAAGCATGGCGTGGATAGTCGCCTTCGATTCATCGGGACGCGGCGATATCGCTACCCAATCTCCTACGGTAGGAAAATCTCCCCGCCCCGAAGTCTCGTGAGCAAACCGTCCGGACACTTCCGCCCGGTATTCTCCATGTTCACAAACTACAAGATATGCCTGACGATGCTCCTTTGCTACTCGACCCGGTAACCAGTCCTGAATACCAAGACTGTCAAAACTCTTCTTAAAAAAACTATTCCAACCAAGTGTATTCAAATTCATCGCTTCGTTCCTGTTTCATTAGTCTGTTTCCTGCCATGTCACACGGCAGTCGTATTGGCGTTTTCTGATGATATCAACAGAAAAACGGCCACGGGCAGTTGTTGTGCCCACAGCCGTACTATAACAAAAAACGGCCTCCGGAGATCGGAAGCCGCAACACAGTCTTGTCTAATAGTGCCTGATCAGCAACGATCCCTTTCGGGGCATAACAACCCGTCAACTTGTGAAACAATGGCCGTCATTTTTGTTACGCCTCCTTCCGGGAAGAGTAGTTCAGTGATCCTATTATTCTTCATATTACAAACTATCGTAAAAAAAGTCAACAATAATACAGGCGTTGACAGACATCGCCTGCGTTCCAAATCGGGTGTCATGTATGAACTTGTTTAGCGGGCATTGCCCGTTTTCCCGAATTGGGTGACATGCTTAAACTTGTTTGGGCATAATTATTATGCGCTCCACCCACAAAACCTCGTACGCTGTACGTCCCCTCTTGCCTTTCTGTCTTCAATTACCAATATTGCAGCGTAATGAAGCAGAAGCCCAAAGGTCCCAGGCGACCATTCATCGGCATGTACTTCAAATGCTGTCGCGTATACTCGCGCATCTATCTCAACAAGGGCGGCAACGCCTTTGTCGGTTGGTGTCCCAAATGCACCGCCAAAACATCAGTGCGCGTCTCCCCCACCGGCTCGAACGACCGGATTTTCACCGCCGGTTGATTCATTATGGCTTTAATGAAACCAAAGATAGTCGTTGTCCCTCTGGGTGAAGTTGATTTCATGATGGTCAATCGTCTGGCCGCCGACATCGGTCCTGTCTTCAACCACTCAGTAGATATCCTCAAGGGAATGAAACTCCCGGAAGAAGCTAAAAACGTCATTCGAGGACAATACTTTGCTTCCGTTATCCTTGCCAAGCTGGAGCGGACCAAATCCAATACGCGTGAGAAAGTGATAGGGGTATGCGAAGACGATCTCTATCTTCCCGACGTAAACACGCTAATTGGCCATTCCGACACGCTCTCAGGAACCGCCGTTGTCTCCCTGTGGCACCTTCGGCAGGAGTTCTATGGTCTGCCTGAGGATGATTCCAAGATCTACCCGCGTCTGCACAAAGAAGCCATTCATCAAATGGCACACCTGTTCAATTTGTCGGAGTGTCGCAACTCGAAATGCGTGAACTATTTCAGCCGGATTATGCTCGACATCGACAACAAAAACAGCAGCTTCTGTGACATCTGTCGTCGCACCCTCACCAGCTTGAGATAGAACTTACATAGGCCATAGCGGTGGTGTATGTACATAACTTAACATAACATCACTCCTTCCGCCAACGCGCGTTCAGCATTCACCTTGACAAAGTAGAGTACAGGACATATGTTGTATATGACTTCAAGAATTTAGGTAATACACGTGCCAAATCAAGACTTTGTAATATTACAAAAACCTATCGACAGGAGGATGCAATGAAGAGAACCATCACCGCCCTCATGGCAATCGGGTTGCTGTTGTTGTTGGTGCCCATCACCGCGCAGGGAGCAGATTGCGGAGATGTTGATTCCGACGGAGTGATCAACATCAGTGACATGGTTTACCTGCTAAACTACATGTTCTACAACGGTCCTGCGCCGCCGGACCCATCTACCGCCAATATGGACATATGCGGTGATATCGATTTGCGTGATGTCGCATATCTTACGGCGTACCTCTTTCAGGGCGGGCCACTCCCCTGCGCCGGGGGAGTTGATTGTGCCCTCTATCCACAAGGTAGTCTATCACTCGATCATGTCGACGGTGCCGTATCACCAACCCAGATTGCGATCGAACGACCGGTCAAATTCCATATTAGAGTGACCAACAACACGTCGGATGATGCCAGCGGCATCTTGCATGGGTTCAGAGTCTATTCACCAGACGGTGCCCAATGGAGTTATACAAGCATCGACACTACCGGAACACTAGGATTTGACCAGTTTGATCTGGCCGTGTTCAGTTATGGGATTAATGTGGATGGCGCGCCGGCCGATACGGTAGCCTTCGGAGGGCTCACGCTTACTCATTCCGGTTTGACAAGCGGTTTTGATGATGTGGCCTATACCATTTCACTGGGATCATTTGAGGCCAGCGATATTGGCAAAACAATTTGTATCGATTCGGCCTTTTTCCCTCCAGCCGGTCGCTGGGTTTGGTCGGTTGAAGGCCAGAATGCTTATAGCCCACCATTTGGTGGACCCTACTGCTACACTATCGTCGATGAACCTGATGCTGAGATATCCTTGCATACCGTTGGCGGAGGGTTCGGAACAGATTCCATCGCTACTGGAACACCAATCAACTTCGACCTGCGTGTTGTAAACAACACTGGAAGCGCCGTTCAGGGTTTCACTAACGGCTTCCGGATCTACTCACCTGATGGTGTCGATTTTGGCACTGTCTCTGGTGATACTCTTGGTCCGATTGGCAGAACACAGTTCGATCTGGACATGGGTATCCCCGTTCTTGGAGACACCGTTTGTTTCTGGGGTGTGGTCATGACTGGCCCTGGTATAGTTGACGGCTTCGACGATATCCCCTTCCGAGTTAGCTGCGGACCAATTGACGCCTCATACGCAGGCGGTCATGTGTGTATCGACTCCACCTTTTTCCCGCCTTCCGGTCCATGGCAGTGGGCCATGAATGGAGGTGGTACGGAATATCCTGCCTGGGCTGGCCCATACTGCTTCACTGTAGCAGTCCCACCATATATGTTGGATATGGAGCCCGATACATTGCAGTTTACGGCTACCGAGGGGGTTAATCCTCCGATGCAAACCTTCAACGTGTGGGAAGTCGACGACGGCAGTGTTTGGTTCGAGGTTTCGGAAAGCGTGGATTGGATGTCTTTAAATCCCACGGGCATGTGGACTCCCAACCCGGTTGAGGTCTTTATAGATGTAACCGGATTAACTCCTGGCGTATATTTGCACACGATAACAATCTCCTCCTCTGAGGTGGGCAACTCCCCCCTCAGCTTACCGGTTCATTTGACCGTAAACGAAGCGGGTACGGAAACTGACTCATTGATCTTCCCATCCGTGTTTGTCGGTCAGCTTTGCGGCGCGGTGCAGCCTGTTATGGTTAGCCTTTCCCAACCAATCAAAGGCGCTTCGATTCCTATCAGGCTTCCTGCAATGGTTACAGCCGATGCGATCAACTTCGATGGCTTGGTAACCTCAGATTGGGACTACATGTTTGCCGAAATCAACAACGACGAAAGCTTCGTCCATGTAGCGCTGGCCAACACGTTCGGAGACATGATCCCAGCGGGCACTACCACGGTGTTCAATCTTGTCTTCAACTCAGGAACAGCGGAATGCCTGGTTGGTTCACACATGCGCTGGGACACAACTCTGATGGATAACCCATCGCGGCAGTTGCTTTTTGCCGACATTAATAACATTGATGTGAATCCGGGTTTCTCGTTCTGGCGTGACTCTACTCATGTTCCTGGATACATGCCGGGAGATATTGACGGAGATGGGGAAGTGAACATTGCCGACCTTACTCGGTTGGTCGCCTTCCTGTTCCTCTATGGCACACCGCCTTGTGTATTGAACTCGGCTGACTTGAACGGCACCTGCACGGGACCCAACATTGCTGACTTGACCTATCTGGTGGACTACCTCTTCCAATCGGGTTCTACCCCGATCTGCGGATGTCTGGGTGGCACCCAGCCCCCCGCCAAGATCAGCAGCGCAATCAGTGTCAACGCATCGTTTGAAGACGGAGCTACGATGCTATGGTTGTCCAGTCCGGTATCACTTCGAGGTATTCAACTCGAATTGACGGGCATCAGCCAGGGACCCATTGAGAATCTTATGACTGGCAAACTGGATATGGTAAGCGGATGGAAAGATAACTGTCTGAGTCTCGGCCTGGTCGACCTGGATGGTGGTGAGATCATTTCCTCCGGAGAGCAGCAATTGATCCGTATTCCCGGACAGTATGTTGTTACTTCGGCGATTGTATCCGACATGAATCACCAAGATATCGCGATTGCAACTGTGGCCCGGCTTCAGGGCGTTCCAGTCAGCTACGGATTATTGCAGAACTACCCGAACCCTTTCAATCCGACCACAACCATCAGTTTCACTCTTCAGAAGGGATCTGATTACAGCCTGACCATCTACAATGTAAGCGGCCAGGAAGTGGCAAGATTCGAAGGCAGTGCGGAAGCATCCACCACCCAGAACATCGTATGGGATGCATCCGATCGTGCCACAGGTATCTATTTCTACCGATTGTCAACCGATGATAAAACCGAAACCAAGAAAATGACGCTTCTGAAATAGCCATCTGCGACTACACATGAACTCTTCTCACCGGCCATCTCTAACAGGGGTGGCCGGTTTCTTTTTATTATCCGAATGACAACTTGTCGATTGCTCATCACCAGGTGACTGGCGAAGGTGTGATATAGAGCGAGTTCCGCAATCTTCCTGAAGAACCCACGAGTTCGAATGGTAATATCTTTAGAAGTGTGTAAAAGACAAAAGGTGTATCCTAGAGTTTTCAATGACCCACAAAGGAGACACCTAATGCCTTATCGAGAATTGAATTTCGACAGTCACA
>JAHOYZ010000049.1 GCA_019038695.1 Candidatus Zixiibacteriota bacterium | reverse complement strand
CATTACAACCGGGGTCCGCTTTCAAGACCTTTATTTATACCGCATGTATAGACATTGGCTTCCGTACTACGGAAATCATCGATGATCTCCCCATTGTCCTGAATATTCCCGGAGCCAAACAATGGCGACCTCACAATTTTGATAGCAAGTTTATGGGACCGATCACGCTTCGTGACGGTATCCGTATGTCGAGAAACCTGATTGCAGTACGGCTGTTACTTAAGATCAATCCCGAGCAGGCTATTTTCTATGCTCGTCGCATGGGCATTACGACGCCCCTTGAGCCAAACCCTTCACTCGCGCTTGGTACCGGGGAAGTACGGATGGTCGAACTGGTATCAGCTTTCTCTACTTTCCCCAATCAGGGCATCCATATTCCCTACCGTATGATCCACAAAATCGTCGACCGTTACGGCCGCTTGGTGGAAGATAACAGCTCCATCGAAAAGGAAGAGGTCCTTTCGGCGCAAACAGCCTACATTATGGTTAGCCTGATGCAGTCGGTGGTCAAACATGGTACTGGTCGTCGCTCGCAGTGGATGGGTTTCACTCGTCCGGCGGGAGGCAAGACCGGAACCTCGAACAATTTCTGCGATAACTGGTTTGTGGGATATTCACCACAGATTACAGCTGGTGTCTGGGTTGGGTTCGACACAAAAATCTCGCTCGGTAAGAACCAGGATGGTGCCAAGAACGGTGTGCCTGTCTGGACTGAGTTTATGATCGCCGCCCATGATTCGCTGCCGGTTCTGGATTTTGAAGAACCGGAAGGGATTGTTCATCTTGATGTTTGCCTTGAGTCGGGCGAGATTGCTACTGATCGATGTGTTGATGTTCGCAATGAAGTATTCGTTGATGGGAATGCTCCGACGGCGACATGCCACACTCATCCCTCAGCAGGATTGTACATCTCCACCGACCGTCAGGACAACATCTCCCCCTCCGATACTTCTGAAGACCGGACGCATTTTTAAGGTGTAAAATTCCCCCTTGCGTCCTTTAGAACCTTGCATTACATTCACCAAGCTCTTCGGAGCCGCTACCATGTGCCGGAGTGGTGAAACTGGTAGACGCAGGGGACTCAAAATCCCCCGATGGCAACATCGTGCCGGTTCAAGTCCGGCCTCCGGCACCAACTTCGTTGGCTTTTTTGCACGCCAGAATATACCCCGTATGTTTCAAATCAACCTTAATGATTATATGTCCTAATTGTTCGCTTCCGAAGAATCCCCCATTTGCCGCAACGAGAGTTCCTCTTGACAATCGTCCCTATATGATGTATCCTGTAACATTGGTGTTTATATGATGTGATGATTGGACCATTTCCCCTGTAATAATTTGGTTCATAGTTAAAGGATTTCTTCTCAGGTACTTCAATAGAACCTTTGCTAAGGAAACAAACTTTTAGGTTGAGTTCTCTTAAGCATGGGAGGTTTTATGTATCGTACAGTGGTAGCCGTTTTTGTAGTCTTCTTTGTCCTCTTGACCTCCGTACAACTTTTTGCCGAACAAGAGATCACTCCTTGCGATGAAATCATCTACTCTACCGTAGATCAAGTGATGGTTCTCCCCAGTTCCGGATCACCGGGAGATACGATCTGGGTTCCGGTCCACATGAGGACAGATTCTACGGTCCTGGGATTTGCACTGATTATCAACTATGACCATCTACTACTGACACCGATTGAGAGCTCACCCGGATATGTTCTTGCTGAACAAGTTGGACGATTTGCCGGAACAGACGAATTCCTGGCCATAATGTCACCAAATCCGCTCGATTCTGGAGCAGTTTCATGTACGTTTATACCTCCTCTGTTTAGCACACAATCGATGGAGCCTGGCGACGACGTGATTTTCAAATTGGCTTTCGAAGTCAGTCCAAACCTGCCGGTGGGCGATAGCACTCAATTCAACTTTCAGGTCACAGACCACTCCTTTGGTTGTCGGATCAGTGAGCTTGCGCTCCAGTGGGGTGACCCGAGTAACGTAGTCCTATCGTGGCCTACAACAACACCAGGCTGGGTAATTGCCGACTCTTCAGATTCAAGCATCACGTCTATTCTCGATTTTCGTGCCTTTCCACGTTCTATCGTTGAAGGTGGCACAACTGATCTGAGTTTCATAGTAGTGAATTCTGACAGCATAACCATCAGCCACGACCTGGGAACCTTTTTAACGCAGCAGGCCATAATCCAGATCATGCCGAACGTGACTACTACTTATGAGTTGACGGCCTTCGGTTCGGAAGGAATAGCTACTAAGGCAACGACTGTGAATGTTACTTTGCCAGGCGAGAATCAATACCCGATGTTACACGATCAAGCCAACATCGTAAGTCCTGAGGGACTCAATATCGAGTTCACTATCACTTGCTATGATCCAGATGGTGACATCCCCTCTTTGTCGGTGGCCCCGCTTCCCTCAGGAGCAACCCTCACTGATTCGGGATATGGCACTGCTCTTTTCTCATGGATACCTTCTCACGAGGATATCGGCTCACATCCGCTCATGATGTATGCTACAGATGCCTTGTCGACTGAGATGGTTGACTCGCTGGGAATGAAGATCACGGTTGTTGATGTGAATTACCCACCACAGGGGGGTTTTGACAGTTCACCGGTGCTGAATGTCCCGGAAAATGATACGATTCAATTCCTGATTCATGCCTGGGATCCTGATTCGACCATTCCATCAATAGAAGGACAACTCTTTAATCGAGATACTCTGGCTCCGAACATGACCGTTGTGGACTCCGGCAATGGTATGGCAGTGTTTACGTTTGTGCCTGATTATTATCAGGGGAACTCCAACCCCAGTCACTATTATGTTACCTTTACGATTCGCGACAGTGAAGATCCCTTGTTGGCATCAACGACTGGCAGTAAACATATCAGCGTAATCAATCATAACAGCGGTTTGGAAGTCCCCATTCTGGAGTTATCCACGGGACCAGGACCATACTTGGTCGAACAAGGCCATCCGCTGACGTTCGATATTATTGCCTCAACATCAATTGGCGATCTGCCGGTTGTCAGTAGCGATAGTCTTCCTCGAAATGCCAGTCTTGTTCTTTCCCCAGCCGCTTCTGATCAGGAAATCATGGAATTTGCGTTCTACCCCGACTTTGATCAAATGGGTGACTATCCGGTCACGTTCTACGCCGACAATAACGGCCTTGTAGATTCTCTAGAGGTACTGATTTCAGTCGTTGAGGGTAACCGACCACCATGGATATATGTTCCCTCCAACCAGCCTGACAGTGTCGTGGAGGATTCTTCTCTTAAGATGCTCGTGTACGCCGACGATCCCGATTCAATAAAACCGGTTTTATCCGCTTATCTCGATGGGGCTGACAGCCTCGGTCAGAACATGTCATTCGTGGACTCCGGCAATGGTACCGGCGTACTCACATTCTCCCCTAATCGCATCCAGGGTTCTTTCCCTGTACCGACTTTCTATTATGTTCGTTTCACGGCCACCGATGCAGCCCGTCCGGATGTCTCAGTAATCAGTCCTACTGTGACGCTTCGCGTCCACGAGTCTGGATTACCGTGTTGCATCTCTTTGGCGGGAGACATCGACTACAATGGCAACGGCCTCGCCGGGCCAGATATTCGCGATCTTACCTTGCTGGTGAAGTACTTGTTTGGATCGGGACTAACTGCCATCCCCTGCCAACTCGAAGCCGACTGCAATGGCGACGAGAAGATTGATCTTCAGGACCTCACTCGACTTGTGAACTACCTGTTTGAACATGGGCCGCCACTCTCAGTCTGCCCATAGTTTGACCGGATTGTCAATTCTGTCGGTTCAGAGTTCAGAGGCGGTTTCGACCGCCAAACTCTGTCAGGAGTCTGGAAATATTACGGAAAATCGGGCATTGTGACTGGAACGTTTTTAACAGTCAGAAAAGGCCACCGACATTATTTGTAATAAGGGACGAAGCCGGTAGTTTTTCAGATACGAGAAAGATGATCCTGTTGAAGCAGCACGTTGGTGGGAATACTGCCCCTTATGGCTGGCAGCTTAATAGTTGCCGGCCTTTTCTTGTCATGTAAGATGCTCTGATTCTTGAGGACCGACAGAGCGCGTACGATCCCCAATCCTAAGCCATCCACCTTGCCTTGAAAGTAATCCATTAACAAAGGTACATATGAAGCAGAGAAGCTGATCCACGCCATCAGTGTGAGATCGATATCTGATTCTATGCTAACCACTCACCCGTGCAAGCCAGCCATTGATAATGGTGCCGGAGGATTGAGCAAAACCGACAGAGCGAGTATGCTCTCGAATCTTAAACAAATTACTCAACCGTGCAAGAAAACCAACGATGTTGGTGCCGGAGGCCGGACTTGAACCGGCACGGTCCTTGCGAACCAAGGGATTTTAAGTCCCTGATGTCTACCAATTCCATCACTCCGGCAGCATTGTAGGATAACGAGTTACAGAGTTTCATGCAAGGATGAAAAGTGACCTTGGGACCATATTGGGACCTTTTCATTCCTTATCAATCAACGAGTTACGTATTTCAGTCAAAGACCCCTGGGACTATAGTCCCGCGTATCCATTCCTCCTTACAAGTTGGTGCTTGCGGCAGCAGTGTGAGATCGTGCCAGACAGAATCTTGGTAAGCCGCTCGATTCACTTTGGAGGGCCTCTGTGCTCAAAGGTGTTGGGAGTTTCTCAATAATTGATAATAGAACTTCACTGTCTGTTCGTAGTTTTTGACGGAGATCCGTTCATTTGTTCCATGAATTCTTTTCAGGTCGTCTGGTTTCAATCGATTGAAGAGAAATCTATATACGTTATCTGAAATTCCTGTAAAATGACGTGAATCTGTTGCACCAACAAGCACATACGGCGCAACTAACAGTTTCTCATCGGAAACCTGTAGTATTGACTTTCTAATAACATCATAACTCTTGGAACTAGTACTGGCCATTGGTGAAGGGTCTGTTGACATAAGAGGATTCAGTACTTCAACCTCAACTTGAGAATCCGAAATAGTCTCTTCAACATACTTGAGCACACTTGGAATTGTTTCCCCTGGCATGATGCGGAAATTCACTACCGCTGTGGCTTTAACCGGTAAGACATTCTCTTTCTCACCTCCGCTGATCATCGTCGCGGCTGTAGTTGTTCTAATTGAAGCGTTCCCCGAACGCGATTCTTCAAGCTGTGACTGTACCAAAGGGCGAAACAGCCACAGATTTGAAAGAATCATTCTATTGAAGAAAGGCATCTCAGGCGCAATAGCGGCGAACAATTGTTCTGCGTATTCCATATTGGCAGGAAAAAGATTATCTTCGAGTCTAGTTATTGCCTTGCACAAAATGCCTACGGCAGTATTCTTACCGGGCATTGATGAATGCCCTCCCTCAGCTTCCACTGAGAGCTTCAGACTGACTATACCTTTTTCTGCAATACCTATCAGGGCTACAGGGTCAGCTACATCGGTTATGATTCCCTCAGAGATAAGTCCACCCTCATCCAAAACGTACTCAAAATGTATATTTCTGGAATGGAGGTATTCCGCTATTTCTTTTGCCCCATAAATTCCACCACTCTCTTCATCATGTCCAAAAACAAGCATGATCGTGCGTTTTGGCTGAAAACCTTCTTTCAAAAGAGCCTCTACAGCTTCCAGAATGCCGAGTAATCCTGATTTCATATCCAGAGTGCCTCTTCCCCAGATATAGCCGTCAATTATAATGCCACTGAAAGGAGGTTGAATCCAATTCTCTTCTGTACCTGGCGATACAGGAACCACATCCTGATGAGCCAGCAACAGAATCGGATTGAGTGTGCTATCTCTGCCCTGCCAAGTAAGAAGAAGGCTTAGCTCTCCAAATACCTCTTTTCTTAGAGTGGCGAATACTGTAGGGAAAGTCGTCTCCAAATAGGCCTGCAAAGATATAAACTCGTCACGATCGATTCTCCCCGGATCCTGAAAAGTCACGGTTTGATATTGAACTGCTTGAGATAGATGCTGTGCGCATTGTGTAAAATCGGCGTTAATTGAGACTGATGTTACTTCGGTTGGAGCTTCAAATGACGAAAAAGTCCTTATGCATAGAACGCTTATAAGTATTACAACGGCAAATCCAACTCCAATAAGAAATCTCTTCATTCCATCCTCCAAACCACAAACATAATGTCATTCACACGATAAAGTGTGATGCTCCGGTGCCTTTGGTCAGGGCAACGAATGACAGTGTCTGATCATCATGTGATTCATCTGCGTCATCGGTAGTGTTCCTCATTCGGATGATTGCTTCACGTCAGAAGATAAGAAGAAGTACTATGCGCTGCAACTTAAACTGGGGCTTGCTCGACAGTAGCTAAATCATGACCGAGAAGATATCGCCTTGTTAGGTTTTCTAACGGAGATTATTGACAAACAAAGGCCGTTAGCTGCCTAAATCCTTGGGACCAATTTGGGACCTTTTTCTGTCCAAACTGGTCCAAATCAATCCAAAGTAATACTATAAGAATCTATGCTTAAGCCTTTGCCCTATTTTGTAATGTGTTGATTGTCAATCGCTTGCGGAATCGTCCGGGTCAGTTTTTAAGTCCCTGGTGTCTACCAATTCCACCACTCCGGCATGGGTTACAGGGTAACGAGTTAAGCTGCGGCGCGCAACATCAATCTCGGACCTTGTGACCATTTTGTGACCTTTTCATTCCTTATCCATCAACGAGTTGCGTATTCCCGCCTGGAACTTTTTGTACCTATTCCCTTATGTCCTGACGTGCGACAGAACTGGACCAAGGGTGCTATTGTATTGCCCGTGTAGTGTTCCCATTTAATCAATTCACATTCAGAGACAACGCATAGAAAGATCCAGCACCGTCTCACGAAAAATAAAAGATGAAACCTATTGTCTTATGGCATACATTGTCCTGAGAAGGACTTTCAAGAATTAACCCGATGTTTCATAATGCAATTTTTGTAGAACAACCGAAACTATTTGTTAAAGTACATGTAGTGTATTTAATTGGAAAAGTATTTCATATTTTACAATCACAAAGGTAAAGAATGATTAAAGTTGAAAATCTAAGAAAATCATTTGTCGATATTGCGGCTGTTGATGAAATATCATTCTCAATTGAAGTCGGCGAAGTCTTTGGCCTGTTAGGTCCCAACGGGGCCGGTAAAACGACGACGATCAACATGATTGTCGGAGTTTTGAAGCCCGATTCCGGAACCGTCAATATTAACGGCGAAACCGATCCTACCAAGGCTGATATCCGCCTGCAAATCGGGAATTCGCCTCAGGCAATTGCCTTATACGAGGAACTCACCGCTCAGGAGAATCTGGAATTTTTAGGAAGATTGTATCGATTATCAGGGAAAAAGCTTAAAAAACGAGTTGAATGGGCACTTGAATTCGCCGGTTTGACCAAACGGCGTAAAAGCAAAGTCGCTACCTTCTCGGGCGGAATGAAAAGACGGTTGAATATGGCCGGAGCTCTGGTTCACGATCCCCCCGTTTTACTCTTTGATGAGCCGACCGTCGGCGTTGATCCACAATCACGTAATATGATTTTTAATAGTATTGAGGGGCTCAAAAAGCAAGGTCGGACTATTGTTTATACCACTCATTACATGGAAGAAGCTCAGCGATTATGCGATCGGGTTGCGATACTTGATTACGGTAAAATACTGGCCTTAGGAGATGTTGACGATTTGATCGCTCAATATGGCGGTAAGGCGATAATCGAAGCTGAAGTTGAAAACAATGCTGATATTCCAAACGATTTCTCAGGTACATTTGATGGCAATCGGTTGAAGATTGAAACTTCCGACCCGATGAAGGACCTGGCGCGGTTGGGACAAGCAGGACTGAATTTCAAACATTTACGCGTTGATCGGCCTAATCTTGAAAAAGTATTCTTGAACCTTACAGGAAGGAGCCTGAGAGACTGATGGGGATTTTATTTACACTTGCAGTCAAAGATCTCCGGGTTCTTTTCCGTGAGAAAACTTCGATATTTTGGGTTCTAGGTTTTCCTCTGATGATTGCTCTGTTTTTTGGGACTATTTTTTCTGGAGGTGGTGGAGAAGTCAGCGGGATGAAAATCGCCGTCATTGACGAAGACCAAAGTGATTATTCCAAAGATTACATAGAAGAAATCAGCGGTCTCTCGGCTTTGCGGGTCAGCCAGATGAGCCGTGACAGCGCCGAAGCCAAAGTCCGGCAGGGAAAACTCTCAGCAGTAGTGACATTCAAAAAAGGTTTCGGCGAATCACTGGGGATGTTCTCCGATGACCCGCTCATGGAAATCGGTATCGACCCCGCCCGCAAAATGACGGCGGGATATCTTCAAGGGCTTCTTATCCGCTCGCATTTTAAGCTTCTCCATAAACGCTATATGAATTTAGAAACCTGGCGCGGTGATCTCGACAGCCTTACCGCTGGGATAGAATTCTGGGATGTTAACGAAAAAACCAGAAGCTCCGCTCAAAAAGTCGTTAGTTCTCTCAAAGATTTCACTTACCTCATCGAAGGGGACTCCTCAAGTGAGTCTGATTCAGCCGACACTATCAAAAGTGACGAGCAATTTAATCTGTTCCCAATGAAAATGACCTCAATAACCAACGATGATATTGGCCCGCGCTCGTCATTTGAGATAACCTTTCCTTCATCGCTTTTGTGGGCTTTGATAGGCATATCGGCCGCTTTCGCCGTATCGATTGTCAAAGAACGAACAGCCGGAACATTTTTACGTCTGCGCATCGCTCCGATTTCACGGGCACAGATCTTGGCAGGTAAAGGACTCGCTGCATTATTGGCCTGTATTTCGGCCTGTATCATTCTTTTTGGGATTGGGTATGTGTTTTTTAGCGTCCGGGTAAACGATCCGGTTATACTTGCGATAGGCATCATTTCGACAGCGTTCTGTTTTGTTGGTTTATCGATGCTGATAAGTGTTTTGGGCAAAACCGAAGAATCGGTCGGCGGAGCGGCATGGGGTATCTTGATGGTTGCGGCCATGACCGGCGGCGGCATGATTCCGGTCATGTTTATGCCTTCATGGTTGTTGACGGTCAGCCATGCCAGCCCTGTCAAATGGGGCATTCTGGCTATTGAAGGCGGCGTCTGGCGCAATTTTTCATATACCGAGATGATGTTACCGGTAGGCGTTCTTATCGGTATCGGCGTCGTGTCGTTTATTGTTGGAACAACGATTCTGTCTAAACGCGACGCGTGATAGGACCGCCATTACTGGTTATATTAGCAAAATTGATACTAGAGTGTGCTCACGAATGTGAAGTACTCAGA
This sequence comes from Candidatus Zixiibacteriota bacterium, assembly GCA_019038695.1. Lineage (NCBI taxonomy): Bacteria > Pseudomonadati > Candidatus Zixiibacteriota > Candidatus Zixiibacteriota bacterium. Next base: position 25,397 of record JAHOYZ010000049.1, on the reverse strand, counting down.
CACAAAGTGAGTCCGAGTTGCGTTAACAGCTACTGCAATACTTCATGGGTACCGATCTGCCTTGGGACCAATTTGTGACCACTCTCTGTCCAAACTCGTCTAAATCAACCTGAGACCACTCGGGACAAATCCATTTATCCCCAGTTTAGGTTTTCCTAATGTATGGAGCGAGGGGCAACCCGTGAGTCTTATTCATGTAGGGCCACGTCTCCCGGTCAGCTATCGCTTCTTTTCTCAAGTTTCACTTCAATACGTAGCAGAGCATCTCTGATTTCCGACAGCAAAGAACTCGCATCAATCGGTTCCTGACTCACTGCCGGAGTATCCGAATGGGATGAAGTCTCTGAAATAGCATCGCGCTGATTCAAGACGGCTTCCCGAAACGCTTTCGCATCTATAATACCCGTCAGTGAAACCAGAGCACCCTGGGCCGACTGACCTGCTGTCTCGACAGTAAGTTTGTGCAGGTCAAGGTGACGCATAATTGGGCCCTGGACCATTCCCATGTCCGTAATTTTTTCGAGCGGGATGGTTTTCTCAACCCGGACGAAAATCCCTTTACTGACCTTGAGCGCCTTATCGGTCAGCACACAGCTCATCCTGTCCAGGTAACGTTTAGTGAACACCTTGCCAATTGGAAACCAGAGAAGCAGCAAAGGTATACCAACAATAGTTACGGCAAGAATCAGAGCCCCGGATAATAACCAATAGGTACATACCTTTTCGTTGAACGCCGCTTTTCTTATGTACTTATCTTCATTCATATTCCGTTGCCTTTCTCAGCTAGCGCCGTAATGTGCTGCGGCACAGCCGTCAGTTTCGTACCTCTTTAGATAATTCGTACAAGTGACATTGAAAGCTAAGACAGAGTTTGTTTGATAGCAATGGTTCTTTTGAAGGCAGTCTCAGCAGACCATTCCACCACTCCGGCAATTGGTGATACGTCAAAAAGTTACATTATTAAGGTCCACCAAGTCACAATGGACTTTTTGTCCCTCGGATCCCTACCTCATTCACCCTACCATGCGTTCACTTTGTTTTTAGCTTGCGATGCAGATGCGTTCAAGTATCTTTTAATTAGTCAATGGCCTGGACCGCAGGTTGATGTTTCATTACCGACACTTCAGGTAACATCGGAGGTCGTTAACGTGACTTGGACTATCTCGACAACCGTACTGGTAGGTATCTGTGCGATTCTGACCGTATATCGCATAGTGAAGATAATCGTCAATAAACGCTTCCCATTTGACTCCTACTTATGCTACACGTGGCTGTTCTTCCTATGCTTCGCAGTAGTGGAACTGATATCGTTTCAGGTAGGAATCTGGGTGCTGGCGATCATCTGCTTCTCGGCTCTTCGCGAGTATTTCTCGCTGATCGATATTCGTCTGCAGGACCGAGTGGCCATTTTGGGCGCCTATGTGTCAATTCCTTTCATGATCTACTTCATACAGGTTTCCTGGTACGGGATGTTCATCATATCAATACCTGTGTATGTTTTTCTGGCAATCCCATTGCTGGTAACGCTTGGCGGGAACGAGACGCAGGGAACCGTCTTCTCAATCGGTGCTATCGAGTTTGGCCTATTTGCATTTGTCTTCTGTCTCGGACATCTCGGCTACCTGGCCTCATTCTCAACGTGGATGGCGGCGCTGATTGTGATCAATGTGCTTGTGTGTGACACCGTATCGCATTTTGTCGGACCCAGGACCAAAACTCTCTTTGGGAACTACCTCGCAAGATTCCTGTCTCCCCTGCCAATTACAGTTGCGATCTCCATAATTCTGTCCAACTGGACTGAGATACCGATACTGCACTCGGTCATACTGGCATGTATGATTCCGGTACTGGTCATTCTGGGACATCGCGCAGGCGACTTCGTTGGGGCAGACTTGAGAATCGAGGAAGATTTGTTGATTTCTGGAAGGGGCCAAATCCTCAACAACCTTAAGGCTCTTTTGTTGGTCGCCCCGGTGACTTTTCACTACATCTACTACTTCCTGAAATGAAAAGTCAGGCTGAGAAATCATTCTGGCGTGTGTTCTGGCATGTCATGCTGCTGCGTCCGTTTCTCCGGATAGTATTCGGCGTCAATGTCAGTGGGCACGAGAACTTGGAGCATCTGGACAGGTATGTCATCATTGCCAATCACAACAGTCACCTCGACATCCTGCTGCTATTCTACATCTTGCCGATCAGCCACATTCGGCGCACTCGTGCCATCGCTGATGAAGCGTACTTCTCAAAGTACCGCTTGGTTTTCAAGATCATCAAATATCTATTCCGACCCATCTGGCTCACGCGGGGGCAATTGGAGTCCAAATCCGACCCACTTGGGCATATCAAGGCTCGGCTCGATGCAGGAGACAACCTGATCATTTTCCCCGAAGGCACTCGCGGGACACCGGGTGAGTTATTGAAGTTCAAGAGTGGCATCGGGAGGCTTGTAACGCAGTACCCCGACATTCCTATCGTACCGGTGTTTCTAACCGGTCCGGAGCGTTCGCTCCCCAAGGCCAGTGCGCTATTGCTGCCGTTGTGGAACAATGTTATAATCGGACCGGCACAAAAATGCAGAGGTACACATCGCGAGACGACTCGTCTGCTCCAGGAAGTTCTAATGGAACTCGCGCGATCAGAAGCAGCGCGAAGACACTGCAGAGAAAACCAGCAACAGACGGCTCTCAAGTGTATAGGCTTTCTTGGTATTGATGGTTCGGGGAAGAGCACGATGTCGAGAATGGTCACGGAGAATCTGTCGGCCTCGACGAAAGTTTGTCGCATCAGTGATGAGCTTGAATTCTATGTGGAGGGACGGGCAATGGACATACAGCCATTATTGGCCGAACGGATTCGTAGAAAGATCAGTGGTTATGCAAAGACAGCCAAATCGCTCAAGCTATACAAGATCCCAAAGCTGGCGGAACTGCTTCTGAGGGATCATCTTCTAAATGAGGTCCAGAGATGGTATCGACCTGCTTATGTAACAATGGATGGTTCCCCGCTCCTAAATCTTCTGGCATGGTCTGTGTTGTACAAAAACGATACGATGGACGCTCAATCGTGTTCAAAGGCCATTGCCGTACTCAGTGGCAAGGGAACGAATGTACCTCGCAGCGACCAGTTGTTTGATCATTATCCCGAGCTATTGCAACTGAAACGTATCGGAGTGAATCGGCTGAGCATACCCAGCGTTGCGATATTCATCGATATTGACCCTGAAGAGGCATGTCGGCGGATCACAAAGCGAGGCGAAGACAGACAGGTGCACGAGACGAAGGAGAAGCTTGGTCGGCTGCGGGATGGTTATCGACTGGTGTGTGGTGTCATCCAGAATGAATGGAACGTACCGGTGCTCGTAGTGGACGGCACGAACACACGGGAAGAAATTCTGGACGAGTGTCTCTCTTTCCTCTCCAGTTCCATACACAAGGAGCCTGATGACAGTGAGTAAACGCATTGATGTCATTGCGACGACGATCTCGGGATCAGTTAGCGACTGGGGTAAAGTCGGTCGCATTGTGCCTCTCTTCAGAGAACACGGCGAAGACAACGTTAATCTTATCTCTGTTGATAGTCATGCAGATGCACGACAGAAGGCGTGTGAACTGGTCAAGGACGGTAGCGAGATTCTCATTTCTGCTGGCGGCTCCGGCACGTTCAACGCCGTAGTCGAAGGTTGCTACGATGCCCGGTGTGACTTTAATCGTTTGCGGCTTGGATTTCTGCGGAAGGGATCAGCCGATCTGATCGGAAAAGTACTCGGAATGCCGGACGAAATCGAGGAGGCCATTGAAGTTTTCGTTAATTCCATTCGTGAGGACAAAGTCGTTCCGTGTGACGTACTTCTGGCGTCCAGCGAGCACGGAGACTCTGATGTTCGTCATTTCGTGGGTTATGGTGGGGCCGAAGTGTTCGGTGAGGTCCCCCGTTTCACCGAGAACCGCTTCATCAAGTACTACAAAGGGATATTGAGTCAGTTGTTTGGCGACCTGGGTCCGTTTTTCGTTGGTACTAGTCTGGCGGTAATTTCCAAAATATTCAGACATATCGGCCGGGGTAAGAGACAATGGGAAATTATGGTCGATGGTCAAGCCGTAACACAGGGCTATTATCAGGCAATCATGATTGTGAACGGCTACCTCGGCCCGAATATGCCGTTCGCACAGGGTGTGCCACTTGGTTCAGGGGATTTCCACGTGTTCGCAATCCGAGATATGGGAGTGTTCAAACTCCCGATGCAGTTGAAACATGCTTGGGATGCATCTGTGCTCGAAGATCCGGACAGGTGGGGATTCGAGGGTTTTCGCGTTAAGGAGAAGCTGGTGCTGCGCCCCGATGGCGATTCGGTCTTCCCCCTCAACACCGATGGCTCGGCACTTGAGTGTTATGGCTCTGCAAGTGTAGAGATAGATGATCGGATCTATTTTTTGACGCGATAGAATATACGGTAATGTCACTCTGTACTTGAGTCGGAAGAGTTAACCGAGACAGATATCAACGGTAGTGTCACCGAAGTTCTTACATGATCTGTAGCAACGCATAAGTTTTATGACCAAAACAGAGTTTTCTTTTTCATTACCTTTGTGAACTATGATTCAATCTGATCCCAGACCGTCCGCCTCAATAACTTTCCTCCGTAATTACTGTTTTGCCCTTAAATACTCTATAAATGTAAATTGTGTAGAGAATTACAATCGGCATCCCGATAAGGGCGATCACCAACATTGTCGTAAGCGTCCGGGGCGTCGAGGAGGCATTATAGGCGGTTAGACTGTAGGCGACATCAATGCTCGACGGCGCAAGCGATGGATACAGGCTAACAGCGGCAATACCGATAGCGGCGGCGATTGACACCGACGAGGATAGAAAGGCTCGGAAAAAACGCTTAGCCTTCAGGACCACAGGCAGGTAGGCCGTTGATGCCAGCAGTGCCAGCAGGAACACCCAGAACAAAGGTTTGGAGAAGATGTTCTCCATCAGATGCGGAGCCTCAAAGATCGTGTACAAGGTTGACAATAGATAAACGACAACGAAAGCAATCCAGGAACCAGAAACCCAACGAGTCATGCGATCCCGAAGTTCGCCATCGGTTTTAAGAGTCATATATAAGGCTCCATGCATCACGAACATTACGAGACTCAGCACTCCTATCAGGATAGAGTACGGATTCAACAATTCGAGAAACGAGCCGACGTAGAGGCCATTGCCATCAATGGGCACGCCCCTGAGAATATTGCCGACCGCGACTCCAAAAAGTATCGATGGAAGCAAACTCCCCAGACCAAACGACCAGTCCCATAGACGCTGCCAGCCGCGCGACTCGATCTTGCCACGAAACTCAAACGAAACGGCGCGGAAAATCAAAGCAGCCAGAACCAGCATCATGGCTATGTAGAAACCGCTGAAAATGGTCGCGTAAACGGGTGGAAACGCAGCAAACAGAGCACCCCCGGCGGTCAGCAACCATACTTCGTTACCGTCCCACACCGGTCCCACCGCGTTCAAGTTGATGCGACGTTCAGTATTGTTGCGTGCGAACAGGTGCAATACCCCCACACCCAAGTCAAAACCGTCCAAGATTGCGTATCCCGTGATAAGTACTGCAAACAGGGCAAACCAGGTAGTATTCAGATCAATCATACTGACACCTCCGTCGTTACTTCAGGCTCAGGGCCATGTTTGACCTCACGCACAAACAAGAACAGATACAAAGCACCCAGAAATAGGTAGATCAGTCCGAACAGGATAATGGAAAACAGAATCTCACCCGCCGTGACCGTTATCGAAACGGCGTCGACCGTCTTCATGATGCGATATACCACCCAAGGCTGGCGACCAACCTCGGCGGCAATCCAGCCTAGTTCAATAGCTATGATCGGAAGTGGGATTGAGAACACTAACAGTTTGAGGAACAACCTCTGATCCCACAGCTTCTTCCGGTAGAGAAGGAAAACGCCGAGTAGCATAACGCCGATGAAGTACATGCCAAGTCCCACCATGCTGTGAAACGACACAAAGGTAATGAAGAACGGTGGCGTTTCGTCGGGTGGAAAATCATTCAAACCCTTGACGTAGGCCTCCGTGTCACCATGAGCCAACCAGCTCAATACGCCGGGGACCTCAATTGATGCGTCCAGTTGTGGTGGATTGTCAGACGGTATCCCAAACATCACCATTGGAGCATTTGTCTGTCCTTCAATCAGTCCCTCAAAAGCCGCTAGTTTTTCCGGCTGGGTCTGGGCAACCTGAATGGCATGCTCATGGCCGAACGGAAAGAGCTCCAGCAGGGACACTACCAATCCAAATATCAGAGACAACTTGAGAGCTTTGCGGGCGACCAGGTCCCCCCTATTCCTCAAGAGCAAGTATGCTGCCACACCGGCCATGACGAAGGCTCCGCATATCAGGGTGGCATCGACTGTGTGGAAGAAGCGAATCATAGTTGACGGGTTGAAAACCGCTTCTGAAAAACTGGTCAGTTCCGCACGACCGTTCTGAATGATGTAACCCGCGGGAGTCTGTTGCCAGGAATTGGCCACTAGAATCCAGAAAGCAGAGATTGTGGAACCGACCGCTACCATCAGGATCGAGAACCAGTGTACGCCCTTCGATACCCGATTCCGGCCAAACAGATACAGGCCAAGGAAAGCAGATTCCAGGAAGAACGCGAAAATACCTTCCGCCGCCAAAGGAGCACCGAAAATGTCACCGACGAACTTGGAGTATTCGGCCCAGTTAGTACCAAACTGAAACTCCATCACGATACCGGTTGCCACTCCGACAACAAAAGTCAGGGCAAGCAGTTTTCCAAAGAACTTGCCCATTCGCACGTAAGTGTCGTCACCTCGTCTCCAGCCTAAACCTTCGATGATTACCAACAACCAAGCCAGACCGATCGATATGGGTGGAAAGATGAAGTGAAATCCGATGGTGAGCGCAAACTGCAACCGTGCCAATAGTACAGGATCAAGATCCATAGAATCTCCTACTTGTATCTATCTACTATATTTTATTAACACAATAACAAATTGTCAATATCATTGTTCCGCCTGTTATCCAAGAACTACATCAAGTGTCATTATGACAACAAACCCCGATTATAACACACCATGTGGCGGTGTATGAGTGTCCATAGGTTTGAGAATCGGGAATTAGTCCCTTCGGAATGTTGTACAGGGTTACGGTTAACACAAACAACAGTATGTGCTGCCAACTGGTTTTCACTCCTTCGGCTTGCTCGGTGTACACCACCCGGGCAACAAAGAAACGGCCCGAGATTTCTCTCGAGCCGCTTCTCCTTTTCTTGAGCATTGTCAATACTTGCAGGATGCTATAAGATTACAGACCACTAGCCTCCGAAGAGTGCATGAACTCCTGCTGCAAGTATAGATGCATCTGGTAATCCAGCGACGACGTATCTGCCGGTCGCAAATACTGGAAAGCATCCTCATGACCGTTGGACAACATAGAATGACATAGAGCACAATCAGATGAGACAGCGTTTCCGTCCTCATCAACCATGTTCGAGTTGTGGCACCGGAAACAACCACCGTCTCCAACATGGCCGATATGGCTGGGGTAGGTACCCCATTCAATATTCATACTTGGGTGGATATTACGATTGTAGATGCCTTTCAGAACTGTAACTACAGAATCAATAATCGTCATCTTTGATCGTGCCAGATCAGGATAATTGCGCTGATAGTAGCCATTCACATGGTTCGAGATTCCTTCCATAGCGGCCTCTCTCGACGCATAGTTGGCGGAGATAGCGCGCAGCGCTTCACGTTTCAGGAACGGCAACGATCGATCCAGTATGCCTTTGTGGATCCGCTCATCGATTGCCCTGTCCGGCAGCTCATAGATATGGGTCGCACGGTTGTGGCAATCAACGCAATCTATTTTGCGAACTGAAGAGGCATCCATGCCGACCGCTGCTCCATCGGTAGAAGTGTAACGATGATAGCTGCCATCGGGTTGCCGCACCTCCGTCCAGATGATCTTCTCACGCTCGTCATTGACCGAAGCGTAGCGCACCTCATTCTCTTGAGCAATGTGCCAGTGAATTCCGCTCCGTTCATGGGCAGCACCAATATCGACTTTCAAACTCAGTGTAGTAAAGAGCTGTGTCGAAACTGAGTCATGACCATAGCGTGTAATTGTCTTTAGCCGCTGGCCATAGAACTTATCCGGCCAGTGACATTTCTCACAGGTTTCTCGAGCTGGACGAAGTTGGTGCACGGGTGTAGGAATCGGCCGTTCCAATAAGTCAAAAGTCACCGACACCACCTGCCAGAGGCCATTGAGTTTGCTGTCAATTAGCGATCCTGCACCTTCTCCAACATGGCATTCAATGCAGGCCACTCTGGCATGTGGAGATTGTTGATAACTAACCCACTCAGGGTTCATCACGCTATGACAGGCCTTGCCACAGAACTCTGCGGTATCCATATAAGCGAGCATGCGTGTACTGACAATCAACAGAAAAACAATGTTGACGATAGTCAGAATCGAGATCGTTCGAAACAGACGCGCACCTCCGAATGAAAGGGCGGCGCACTCCTTTCCGAATTCAGTTTCTATCAGTTCCTTGCTCGATTTGCCAGTCTGTTTCTTGAGCATCCACCAACCGATCGGAATCAGCAGTAATCCCAGAACAAACAGGGACGGGAATAGCATATAGCTGACCAGACCGGCATAAGAACTGGTGACCAGGCCAACCAGACGGGCCAGTTCCATTACCATCATGCACAAGAATGAAGAGGTGGTGAGAATGACGCCTAAGCGTCCCCACCAATTAGTCGCTACACCCCGTACAAAATTGAGGTATCTCGCAAACACGATCACCTCCTGTGGTTATTCGAAAAGACCCTTGTAGATCTTCTGCATATCTCCCGAGCGAATCTTCTCTTTGAGTTCTCCTGTCGGAGTCGCTATCCATTCATGCATGGGATCGTTCTTGATCAAGTCGTCAAGATGCGCATTCAACTCAGGATCGTTAAATTTACGCGCCTCAGGCAACAGTTTGAAATAGAAAGTATGAGCAACATCATAAATACCATGCCACCAGGTATAGTCAGGTCCCATCATGGCCGCGCCGTGACGCGCTCTCCGGCCCTCGTGATGCCATAATTCCCAATAGATCCACTCAATTTCGTTGCTGAACGATGCCGGGTTCTCCAGAAGTTTACGATCTTTTACAATCTTCATGATCGCACCGGCGGGCTTGGCGAATTTGTCATTGTAAAGTTTGACCAGAGCGTCGAATTGATAGTAGTGGCCATCGGCAAAAGTGCTGCTATGACAGGTAACACACACTGTTTTCATGTCGGCGCGTTTAGCCTGCCAGTCTTCTTTGTGTTTGGATACCGGAGGACGAAGCGTCCAGCTAAGACGTTTACCGACATCATGGGTGATAGGCAAAGACGCCGTAGCGGACTGGTGACAGGTGGCACAAGTCGGAGCCTCGAAGTAATCCACACCAACGACCCAACGATCGGAGTCGATATTCATCTCATTCAAATGAGTGTAGTATGCATTTCCGTGTTTTGACTCCTCGTAAACTTCCTTCTGAGGATGATCGGGGCCAAGGTGGCATTTGGAACACGCTTCCGGCTTGCGAGCCTGGGCAACTGAGAACGAATGCCGTGTGTGACATGCGCTACAGGCTCCCTTGGAACCATCAGGATTGAGCCGTCCGATACCTGAGTTTGGCCAACTCTTCGGAGACAGCATGTTGGGTGATTTTGAATCGATCTCGACCTTACAACCATGACAGCTCTCACAGCCTGTGATAGCCACCGGCGCACCACCAGCTACATGAGCCAGATAGGCATCCTTTGACTCAAGAATTTCACCAGCATGAGCATGATAGGAATTCTCGACTTCATTGGCTTCCTTTTCGTGACAGGCACCACAGTCTTTCGGTGTTACAAGCGTGGCGATGAGTCCACCCTCGTGCATAAATCCGTCCTTGTCACCTTTCTTGGCACCATGACAGTCGATACATGTCACTTTATGCAAAGCGTGGGCAGACATGAACCACTGCTGGTATAGTCCCGGGGATTTCTCCTTATGGCACGTCATGCATTTGCCGGCGACCTGGGGGTCTACCGTTGTTGTCCCGCTGACGGAAACAGCTGCAACCGCTACCATCAACACAACAAAACTCAGAAATCGTCTCATTTTTCACCTCCCGTATCTGAATGAGAATTATTACCTGATTGTTTTGTTAATGATTATCAATGTACGCATTCCTGTCAACAAGAATCGGAATGCGGAAGTGTTTTTCCTGTTTGAATGAACAACCCCCTTGGCATTTTCATATATTTTTTACTAAGTATCTACCGGAAATCTACCCTTGCATGGATATATCCATCAGATCAATGATCCAGGAACTCCCCGCAACTAGACTAAGTAGATGAATGATATATATTTTGGAGGTCAGTATCACTGCTGCGATACCGGCCGTGGCAGCGACCGTTAGCATCGCAACAGTGAACACGAATACATATTTCGTTCAGATCAAATCCTGTTGTCTGCCAACAAATACCTCACATCTCTTCCCATCACACTGTTACGGCTTTGGGAAACATATCATTCAAATCCTCTTCCACAGTCCCAATAGGTTTGATATCAAACTTATCTACCAGGACTTTGGCCACGTTGAGTGAAAGAAACGCCGGGAGTGTCGGTCCCAGCCGAATACCTTTCACTCCCAAATGAAGCAGGGCCAATAGGACTATGACAGCCTTTTGCTCATACCAGGCAATATCATATGAGATGGGCAGGTCATTGATGTCATTAAGACCAAAGACTTCCTTCAATTTCATCGCTATGACTACGAGTGAATACGAATCGTTGCACTGACCGGCATCAAGGACTCTCGGGATTCCATCGATGTCACCAAGCTGGAGTTTGTTATAGCGGTATTTTGCACAGCCGGCGGTCAGAATGACCGTATCGTTCGGAAGTGCCTGGGCCATATCGGTGAAGTAGGACCTTGTCTTCTGGCGGCCATCACAACCGGCCATCACGACAAACTGTTTGATTGCTCCCGACTTAACCGCCCCGACAACCTTATCGGCCAGCTTCAATACCTGATCATGTGCGAATCCACCCACGATTGTTCCGGTTTCAATCTCGGTCGGTGGGACACATGTTTTGGCCAGTTCTATTAACTCCGAGAAATCTTTCGGCTTTCCATCAGCTCGATCCGGAATGTGCTTCATACCGGGATAACCAACCGCCCCGGTTGAGAATATCCTCTCTTTGTAGACATCCCGCACCTGGACAAGGCAGTTGGTAGTCATAAGGATCGGACCGTTGAACGAAGCGAACTCCTTGCCCTGTTGCCACCAGGCGTTGCCATAGTTTCCGACAAAATGATTGTACTTCTTGAACGCCGGATAATAATGCGCAGGAAGCATTTCGCTGTGCGTATAGACATCAACTCCAGAACCTTCTGTCTGCTTAAGAAGGTCTTCCATGTCGTGGAGATCATGACCGGAAATAAGGATACCCGGCTTTTTCCCCACTCCTAAGTTCACTTCGGTTATTTTGGGATTGCCGTAAGTTTCAGTGTTAGCCTTATCCAGCAATGTCATCGCCTGAACGCCCATCTCACCTGTCTTCATGACCATACCAATCATATTATCGACCGACAGATCGCGGGTGGTGGATTCGAGAGCCTCGAAAGTAAAACGATAGAGATCATCGTTCTGGTAGCCCAACACGGAGGCATGTTCTACATACGCCGCAAGACCTTTCAGCCCGTAGACTACGAGCTCTCGCAGCGAACGAACGTCTTCATCCTCGGTCGCAAGCACTCCCACCTGGTGTGCCTTTTGGTGGAACTCCTCCACACTGTCGGAAGACCAGGTGGCGCAATCGTGTAGTTGTTCGGTGAACTCTTCACCGGATTTCTCCTTGTAAGCAGACAGAAAACTGTCCCGAACGTTTTCTCGAATGTTCAGCCCCTCTTTGATGAGACTAACGAATCTGTCATCGTCGAAGTTCGCATTCGTTATCGTGGAAAAAAGTGCCTCTGTGACAAAAACTCCTGTTTTCCTGTCATATACATCCAGATCGACTGCCTTTCTTCCCCAGACAGAGACTCCTTTCAGTACATAAATCAACAGATCTTGCAAACCGGCGGTCTCTTCGGTTTTTCCGCAGACACCGCGTTTGGTACAGCCGGCATTCTTGGCTGTCTCCTGACACTGGTAACAAAACATGCCCATGTTGCAAATTCCCTTCGTTGCTCTACTCGACGAGCGGAGCAGGTTACACATTGATTAGGATTATAATTTTTGTAGCTACTTACCCTGAGATCCGCGCCTTTTCGAAGTCGTTTTATTGAACTTAGAAATATCGTTGCTGCTGGTTGGATGTCCCATACTGTGTATGTTCTTGTGATGTTCCTGATACTCGATTATCGTCGTTGAACTTTGCCAGTAACCGGTTGCCATACCCACACCCGCGGCCAGGACAAAGATTGCCACCACACCGAACGCCACTAATTTCTTTGGCAATACGCGGTTTATGATCGTTGACTTCAGTTCCAATGTCTCCACTACCGGACAGACATTGACACAACTCATGCAAGCCGTGCATTCATCCGAGACGACCATCTTGACTTTGTCGACTTTGATTGATGACGGGCAGGCCTCGGCACACAAACCGCAATCGGTACAACTGGCGACATTTCGCTTTATCTTTTGAGGACTTAACAAGGTCACAATTCCCAGTAACGCCCCATACGGACAAAGATAACGACACCAAAAGTTACGAATTATGATTGAGAACAAGAACAGGACACCTATCACGATCAGAGAAAAACGCGAGATGTTCGCAAAGAAATAGTACATCTTGACGTCAGCTACGATATTATAAGGAGTGTCCAGAAAAGCTCGCAACGCTTCTTGGGTCATCAGGAAAAAGATCGAATAAACAAAAAAACCGAGCACAAGGTACTTAATGCTCCGTAACGGATAGTCAAGCCAGCGGGGCAGGCGGAGACGGCGACCAAATATCTTGTCGCCCAGATCGCCCAGAATTTCGGACAACAGTCCTACCGGGCACAACCATGAACAGAATGATTTTCCAAAGATGAATGAGACCGTCAATACTCCAACCAAAATGAACATACCTGCCGGGTGCACGGAATGTATATCGCCAGAGAGAACAAAATAGTACAGACTCATAAGTGAACTGATCGGTAGAAATCCTTCAACGCCGGGCGGACGGTACGAAGAGCCTGAGGCTCCAGCCGTTTTGAGATACTCTATGAAGTAGTGAAATTCCACCCCGATCCATATAACGAGCATCGTGAAGGCAATCTGTACCCAGAAACGGTAGTCCGGCATATGAAAGGTTCTCTGGTGAGAATCGATCACATTCAACACTTCTTTGCTCTTAGTTGTCGACGGCAAGCTGCTCATCCTTTCCGGCACTTAACATACTCCCCAATTACACGGCCCGGGGCGGAATCTTGCACTCAATACCACCCTGAATACCAATCGTATGAACCTCTATAGGCACCTCCGGTACAACCTCATTGCGAGCCTGCACTGCGATCTGGGCGATGCCATGGCAGCAAGGCACCTCCATCTTGAGGACGGTGATGCGCCGTGGACGAGCCTCGGCAAACATCGCCTTGAGCTTATCTAAGTAGTGCTGGAGATCATCGAGCTTTGGACAACCAACGATAACAGCCCTACCGGTCATATACCTGAAATGAAAGTCAGGGACTGTGAATGGCACGCAGTCAGCGCAGATCAACAGATCAGCGTTCTTCAGAAATGGCGCATGCGGCGGAACCAACATCAACTGTATCGGCCAGTGACCTAATTGCGACGGCATAACCGGCTGGCCAGGTTCCAGCGTCGAAACCGGAGTTGCTGGAGCAGCACCCATTGAACGCATAGCTGATCCGGGGCATCCGCATGGTTCGGAAGGAACCGGTACCGCCGGAGCTTCAGCCGCTGATCCTACAATCGGCAAAGGACTGGAATTGTCTGTCGTGGTCGCAAGATGTTTCTCCACTGCCGCTTCGTCAAAATCAATCGCTTCTCGTTCAATGATCGTAATTGCCCCCAATGGGCATTCGCCAATACAGTCGCCCAGACCGTCGCAATACGAGTCATTGACTACTTTGGCAACGCCATCGACAATCTGGATAGCACCTTCATGGCAGGCGGTTACACAATCGCCGCAGCCATCGCAAAGTTCTTCGTCTATCTCAATAATTTCCCGAATGGCCATTTTCATTACCTCCGAAGGTTTTCAGGCTACTGATTATCTTCATTCTGATCGGAATATCGGGAAATGATTTGAGTGAGGCCTTGATCTAAGTCAAGAAGGTCAGATTTTCCCGCCGTCAGCAATAGCCTGCAAACGCTCAGAGTCGAGAATGGTGATGTTTTTCCCTTCGACTTCAACCAACCCTAAGTCTCGCATTTTCTTGAGGTTACGGGACAATGTCTCACTGATCGTCCCCAAGGATCGGGCCAATTCCGCCTTCGTAATATCCAGAGTGATTTGATTTGAGCCTGACTGTTCGGCTTTTCTTAGCAGGTGGGAAGCAAGTCGGGCTGGGACTTCCCGCAGTGACAAATCCTCAATCTGCTGGTTGAACTCCCGCACAAAACTCGACAAAGCCGCTATCATCTTCAGAGACATCTGCGGCGAATCTCCGATCAGTTTGATAAACTGCTCCTTTGGAAAAAACCCCACGAGCGAATTATCAACCGCCATACTGTTGGCCGGAAATGCACCCCCACCAAACAGAACCGCTTCGGCGAACATCTGCCCCGGCTTGATATGATGCAGCGTGTATTCCTTACCATCGGGTGAAGCTTTATAAATGCGAACGGCACCACTCAGGAGCACATAGAATCCACTAGCCGGATCACCCTGAAAAAAGAGCACCTCTCCCTTGGTCACCTTCCGAATCGAGACTATGTCCGCCAGCGCTTCTAATTCCTTCTGGTCAAGGTCCCGGCAGAGATGGCAACACCGAAGTTGGTCAGCAATGTTCATATGGGCATAGTAGCAAAGTAAGGACACGCTTGGCAAGTATGTATTGGAATGCTCGCGACGAAAAGCAAGCCGCACCCGCTAATATCGAGCTTGACTTCATGTAACCTATCAATAATACGTACTGTTGGCATTGACAGAGCAAAAGGAGACACTGTAATGACAGACGACAAGATCGAGTTGAAAGTCGGTGATCCTGCCCCGGACTTCACCCTGAACACACATAACGAAGGCGAGCTCAACCTGGCCTGGTACCAGGGACGAAAGAATGTTGTTCTGGCTTTCTATCCCGCCGATTGGACACCGGTTTGTGCCACACAGGTCCCTTCATATCAGGAAGTCTATCCGCGATTCGAGGAACTTGACTGCCAGCTTTTGTGTATTTCGGTGGACTCGGTTCCGTGTCATATCGCCTGGGCCAAGAGCATGGGCGGGCTGAGTTTTCCGATCATGGCAGATTTCTGGCCGCATGGCGAGGTAGCTCGTAAGTATGGAGTGTTGACCGACAAGGGCTATACTGATCGGGTGGTGTTTCTCATCGACAAGAAGGGGATTATCCGGTGGATTCAACGGGTTCATCCGGCAGAACTTCCTGACAACGAAGAGTTGTTTCGCCAAATAGAGAAATTGCAGTAGCCGTAATTGACAGTCCTTTCGCAAATTATATCTCCGGGCAACCTTTCCGGGAACAATTACCGTCAATGATGGTTATATAATTGGATCAACATTGTCGATTATATGAATATGAATAGACTTAAAAACAAACTCAGACTTATTGTGGCGCTGACAACTATCCTGATGGTTGCGGCAACACCTATACTGCAAGCTCACCAGTCGGATGACCATTGCAACACCGGTTATGAATCATGTGGCTGCGGTTGCAGCTGTGGGCAGGTAGAGGCTCCTTTAAGCAAAGCGGACATGCTTGAAGACGTCTGTTGCTGCAATGTCTCAACTCCAGCACCAACAACACCCCCCCCACTCGACGCCCAACTGCGTCCGACTATCAATCCAGACATTTTTATCACTGTGATGTCAGTAACTTCGCAGATCACGGTGGTTGAGATACAGTTATATCAAGCCGCCCGAACCGGTCAGCGATTGGCTCATGGGCCGCCACTCTACGTTCTGAACGCATCATATCTCATCTGATTTTCTATTCCTACACAATTCTCTGAGGGGGGAAACTGTGTTCATATGTTGTCAACCGCAACTTCTGACGGAGTTTTTACTGTGATTAAGAATACGATAATCTGTTTTGTTGTCTGTCTGTTACTAACACCAACAAGTCGGGCGGATAGTAACCGCGAAAGACACGCCCTTGATTCTTTAATCAAGGTTGCTCTGGAACGCAATCCAACGATTCATGCCGCCCAATACAAACAGAGCGCCGCTGAACATAGGAACGAGTTTGCTGGCTGGCTACCGGATCCAAAACTGACAGCAGCAATACTCAATCTTCCGCGAACATCACTCAGTTTCGATGAAACCCCAATGAGCGGTGTCGCTCTCGGTTTGTCTCAGACTATTCCGTGGCCGGGGAAGCTGTCCGCTAGGGCCGATATAGCGCGTCTTGGTTCTGATATCAAGGCTATGGATCTGGCCGCTCGCCAGAACAACGTCATCCGACAGGTGACACATTACTATTATGATTACTCTCACTGGGACCTGGTCGAAACTGTTCTTACTGAGAGCATGCAACTGGTCGAGGATATCACACGGGTCGCACAGACCAGATACGCCAATGGTAACGGCTCACTTCAGGATGTTCTTCGTTCTGAGACATCCAAAGCGAGAATCGAAAATCGAATACTGATGGCTCGGCAGAAAGCCGCCTCGGCCCTTGTTCAGATAGCGCGACTCACCGACCAGTCCAGGACAACCGATGCTGCCCTCGTGCCCGCATTGCCATCAATTCCTCGAAGAGACATGGAGATTCCACTCGAATTGTCTAACCCGATACTGGCGAAGGCGTCAATCGGCTTGTCCGTGGCAGCAAGGAAAGTTGATCTGGCACGATCCGAATACTGGCCCAATCTGACTGTTGGTATTGACTACAGGATTCGGAAGGATATTCCCATGGACGCCGTTTCCGGTGAGGATTTCCTGTCATTCAAAGTTGGGTTGAGCCTGCCGGTGTGGTTTTTCACCCGCCAAAGGAATCAGACCTCAGCTGCAAGGCAATCATTTCTGGCGGCCCAAGCGGATGAGCATACGATCATAAACAGGGTCGAGCGACAGATTGCAGACACAAAATTTGTGTTGAAGTCTTTACGAGAGCGTACTGCACAATATGACCGGAGCATCCTTCCTCAGGCTCTGGCGGCAAGCGAAGCAGCACAAGTCGCTTACGAAGTCGGCCGGGTAGATTTCAACGGCTTCCTCTCGGCTCAATTGGATGTAATGAATATCGAGTTGGAAAGACTCGAACTTCTCAAACAATACCATCAGAGGACAGCAGCTCTCAGTGAATTGGCTCCCGATTCTAAAGAGGTGATAAAATGAAAATAACAATAATCATAATAGCAGCTCTGGTCGTGGGCTTCGGACTGGCATATATCCTCCTCCCGCATGCGGAAGAACAAACACTTACCGGCGAGAGTACCGAAGTCCAACAGTACACCTGCGGCATGCACCCGGAGATTATCTCTGATGAACCGGGGTACTGCCCCATCTGCGAGATGAAGCTGACACCCAAGAAAAAGGACGCCGGCGCAACCGGATCAGTTACAATTGATCCCGTCACCAGACAGAACATGGGTCTTGTGACAGCGCCGGTTGAGTATCGGACGCTCACGAAGAAAGTGCACGCCTTCGGAAAGGTTGCCATCGCCGAGCCAAACAAGCACACCGTTAATCTCAAAATCGACGGTTGGGTGGAACGGCTCTTTGTCGACCACGAAGGTGAAAAAGTTTACCGGGGACAACCTCTTCTCGAACTGTACTCTCCGACCCTTGTAGCCGCTCAGC
Source organism: Candidatus Zixiibacteriota bacterium (assembly GCA_019038695.1). NCBI lineage: Bacteria > Pseudomonadati > Candidatus Zixiibacteriota > Candidatus Zixiibacteriota bacterium. The sequence goes on along the minus strand of JAHOYZ010000049.1, from coordinate 7,385 downwards.
AAGAATACCTGATAGCCGTTAAATCCAGCGAAGCGGTAGCGGACCTGGTAGAAGCCGGGCGCCGCCGATTGGCCAACTGGGATATCTCCGATGATCAGATCAAGCGTCTGGAATCTTCAGGCGAGATAACCCGCACTATGACAATCCTCTCCCCCGTCAACGGCGTAGTGATTTCCAAGCTTATCTCCGAGGGCGACCACCTCAAGCCAGGAGCCAAACTATACGAAATCACTGATCTCTCGACCGTGTGGGTGGTGGCTCATATCTATGAGCAGGACGTTCCGTTCGTTCATCTGGGCCAACAAGCCATTGTAGCATTGCCGAATACAGATGGACGAGAAATTACCTCGACCATTTCGTACATCTCTCCCTTTCTCGATTCTCACGGCCAGTTAGAAATACGCCTTGATATCGACAACAGCAATCACCGTCTTTTGCCTGAGATGTATGCCGAGGTCTCGATTGAATCTCAGCTTGAGGGTGACCATCTGACCATCCCCAGATCCGCTGTAATCAATTCCGGAGTCCGGCAACTGGCCTATGTTGCCTCGGGTGAAGATATCTACGAGCCGAGAGTTATAGTTACGGGAGCAGTTGGAGACAGTGACCACATCGTAGTTCTCTCTGGGCTATCATTGAACGAACTCGTGGTAACTTCTGGACAGTTCCTGCTGGACAGCGAATCACGCCTGAGCGAAGCCCTTGCCGCGGGAGCCCAGATCGGGCACGATCACGGAGGAGACCACGATCAGCACCTGTCGGTTGAACATGACCCTGACGAGTTTCTCGCCACTGGCGGTCATGACATCTACACTTGTCCGATGCCCAGTCACGCTCACGTTCTTCAGTATGGCGAAGGTAACTGCTCTGAGTGCGGTATGAAATTTGTCCCACTGGAAAAGACCGACAATCGTCAGGTCTATGTCTGCCCCATGACCGAGTGCGGCACAGTCAAGGATCACAAAGATACCTGCAACGTCTGCGGCATGAACCTGGTCAGGTACGAGTCGGAGGAAAGCCATGATCAGTAGAATCATCGAATACTCAATCAATAACCGCTTGCTGGTTCTGGCGATCACGGCAGTTTTGCTACTGGCCGGGATATATGCTGCGGGTGAAATCTCGGTCGATGCCATCCCCGATCTATCGGATGTCCAGATCATCATCCAGACCGAATACCCAGGGCAACCACCGCAGATTGTCGAAGACCAGGTGACCTATCCCCTATCGACCGCACTTCTGGCCGTACCCAAAGCAAAGAATGTGAGAGGATACTCATACTTTGGACTATCGTTCGTCTATATTATCTTTGAAGACGGCACCGATATTTATTGGGCACGAAGCCGCGTCTTGGAATATCTCTCGCAGGTAGCCGGGCGACTTCCGAAGGAGGCATCTCCACAACTTGGACCCGATGCCACCGGGGTAGGCTGGGTCTACCAGTATGCCCTGATTGATACCACTAATCAACACGACCTGGCTGAACTTCGTTCGATACAGGATTGGTTCCTGAAATACGAGCTATCTTCAGTGCCCGGTGTATCGGAGGTCGCCTCGGTTGGTGGTTTCGTACGCCAGTATCAGATTGAGGTCGATTCACGCAAATTGGAATTCTATGATATTCCCATCAAACACATCATCATGGCTGTCAAACGATCCACAGGTGCAGTCGGCGGACGGATTCTGGAATTGGCGGAGACAGAATTTATGGTGCGTAGTCAGGCGTATATTGGCGATCTTGAAGACCTGCGCAATATTCCTGTACACACACCCAAAGACGGCCCACCGGTCTTGTTGTCGTCAGTAGCCAACATTCAGTTCGGACCGGAGATTCGTCGTGGAGTTGCGGAACTTGATGGCGAGGGTGAAACTGTAGGCGGAATCATTGTCATGCGCTGGGGAGATAACGCCCGCGATGTGATTGGACGCGTGAAGCAGAAGCTGACCGATCTTTCTGCCGGACTCCCTGAAGGCGTAGCTATCGTCCCTGTCTATGATCGTTCCCAACTGATCGACTCTGCCGTCGGCAATCTTGGCAACACATTGACCAAAGAGATGATCGTAGTCATGCTGATCACGCTTCTTTTCCTCCTGCACGTTCGTTCCACGCTGATTGCCGTGATAACTTTACCCACCGGAGTCCTGTTATCTTTGCTGGTCATGCATCTGATGGGTATCAGCGCCAACATCATGTCGCTGGGAGGGATCGCCATTGCCATTGGGGTCATGGTCGATGCTTCGCTGGTGATGGTGGAGAACGCCCACAAACACTTGGAGCGCGATCGCGACAAGAAACCACGCCTTCAAATCGTACTTGACTCGGCTCGCGAGGTCGGCCCGGCACTGTTCTTCTCGCTACTAATAATCACGGTCTCTTTCCTGCCGGTGCTGGTGCTGGAGGGTCAATCCGGTCGTCTGTTCAAACCCCTGGCCTACACCAAGACTTTCGCCATGGCCGCCTCTGCCCTGCTCTCGATCACGTTGATACCGGCCCTTATTGCCCTATTCATGAAAGGAAAGATACGACCGGAGAGCCGCAATCCTATCTCCCGTGCAAGTATCGCGATGTATCGACCGATCATCCGTTTCGTCCTCAGACATAAGCTGGTTGTTATTCTCACAACCGTGCTAATCACGGCGGTTACAATCATACCGCTGAATCGCATTGGCTCCGAATTCATGCCACCGTTGTATGAAGGTGATTTGCTCTACATGCCGACAACCCTACCCGGTATTTCTGTAGGCAAGGCTAGAGAGCTGCTGCAACAGACCGATCGAATTATCAAATCTTTCCCGGAAGTCGAGAGAGTGTTCGGTAAAGTAGGTCGAGCCCAGACGGCCACCGATCCAGCTCCCCTGACCATGCTTGAGACAACTATCATGCTCAAGCCGACCGACCAGTGGCGACCCGGACTCACTCCGGAGATGCTGGTTGATTCTCTGGATATGGCAATCCAGTTCCCCGGCCTTACCAACGCCTGGACCATGCCGATAAAGACCCGCATCGACATGCTGGCCACCGGTATCAAGACGCCGGTTGGCATCAAGGTTATGGGACCAGACCTCGATAGCCTGACCGCCATTGCACAGAGGATCGAAACGGTAGTGAAACCGTTAACCGGAACAAGGTCAGCCTATGCTGAGCGTGTCACCGGGGGCAACTACCTTGATGTGGATATCGACCGCTTCAAAGCGGCGGCTCATGGCCTCACGGTAGCTGACGTACAGGATGTTATCAAAACAGCCATCGGTGGTATGAGCTTCACCTCGACAATCGAAGGCCGTGAGCGCTACCCGATAAACGTCCGCTACCCCCGTGAGCTTAGAGACGACCCCGAAGCAATGCGACGGGTTTTGATTCCGATACCGGGCGGCGGCAAAGTTCCGCTCGGCCAGATCGCCACGCTCGGATTCAGCAAGGGCGCAGCCATGATCAAGTCTGAGAACGCCCGACCCACAGCGTGGGTTTTCGTCGATCTGAAGGATATTGATGTGGGCAGCTATGTCGAGACAGCCCGCCGGGCAGTCGAGGCGTCTGTGACTCTGCCTGTCGGTTACAGCATTCTGTGGTCGGGGCAGTATGAAAACATGCAGGCGGTAGCGGAGAAGCTGAGGGTCATTGTGCCCCTGACATTGTTTATCATATTCCTGCTGTTGTACTTGCACTTCAAGAATCTGACCGACTGTCTGATTGTTCTGTTGTCGCTGCCGTTTGCACTGATCGGTGGCGTATGGTTCTTCTATCTGTACGGGTTCAATGCGTCAGTGGCGGTGTATGTTGGTTTCATTGCGCTGGCGGGTCTGGCGGCGGAAACCGGGGTGGTCATGCTGGTCTACTTGGAGGAAGCGGTCAGGAGGTACCGGGAACAGAAACGTCTGAATACACTGACCGACTTGCAGGCAGCAGTCATGGAGGGCGCGGTTGAACGAGTCCGCCCCAAGTTGATGACCGTAGCCACTACCATACTGGCGTTGCTGCCCATTATGCTCGGAAGCGGTACCGGATCGGAAGTGATGCAACGCATCGCCGCCCCTATGGTGGGTGGGTTGGTGTCGTCAACCGTGCTGACTCTTATTATTGTTCCGGTGCTGTTCTATCTGGCAAAAGCTAGAAAGCTCTGATCTGGCAACGTTTGCCGACCAGACAGCACAGGTTTGATTCTGGTGCGATGCAATATATGAGACCGGGCAACCGTGGCCAGACCATGCTTTGCGTTGATCAGTGTTATCGGGGGCTATGGATACATGCGGTCAAAACTCATCAAACCGACTGCCATCCTCCGTGACGACCATACGGTGCCAGTCTCTGTCAATCTGACGTACGCTCATGACGACTGTTGCTGGCGGAGGGCGTCTTCACGAAAAAGACGGCATCGAGGTTCAACGACGGTATATAAAACTTCTCTGCACGGTACTTTTCGTGGAAATGCTGTATGCCCCATAGTTCGCGATCGCTCAGGAATGACGGACGGGAACTGCCAATACTTGAGAAGAACTGAATCAGGTCCGGATCTCTAGACAAAACGTACTCACCGTCCCCTTTCTCGTGACCGGGTGTGCCTAGACCCATGCTTGGAATCTTTCGATGAGCGATATGGACATCGTTCAATCCAAGCATGTCGATAGTTGGCAACTCTGAGTAGTACGGCAGACTTCCGGCAGCGTTGGTGGCTATAAGTGTCTCCGGCGGGAAATTGGCCTTGAGCCAAAGACCGACTTCGCGTCCATTATAGGCAACCCGGTCAATCTGAATGTGGGGTGTGATACGGGGATGGCTGACCATCTGGTGGACATTATAGCTGCCCATGAGCACGGTGAGTGCGATCACCAATACCGAACGGCCTACGATAGCACTAACGCCCATTCCAGCCAGTAGTGCCAACAGCGGTATTACGGGCGCGAGGAATCTGAAAGCCGGCATGCAATCACCGCCTACCAGTATAACATACCCAATGTGGAGAATCACGAATAGAGGCAACAAGTATCTGCCGGAGGTTATGAAAAACGATCGGAACTTGAAGAGCGCCCAAATCGCCGGCAGTAGGAGCAGAAGCACTGGTAGTACCGATCCCTCAATATAATCGAAGCCCCGCAGAATCTGATCGGATGTGGAACCGACCTTCGCGTAGTAAGTATTCGGTAGAAAATAACCGTAGTAAGCATATCGCCACGAGAAATAGGGAACATAGATCAGCGCTGCCGGCAAGGCGAGGTACAGGATCGACCAGGTGCGTCCCCTCAGACTGCGATAAGCGTTGTCGGCGAAGATTATCAACACGAGCAGCGCACCTTCGGGCCGGGTCATAGCCGTAAGAGCCAGAAGAACACCAACCACCGCCAAGCCGCGAAGTGAACAACCGGAACTCAGAGTTCTCAGGTATACGAGCAAGGTCACCAGCGTGAGGAAAGTGTAGAGAACAACTTCCATTCCGCTTAATATCCAGGGTGTAAAGACGCCGCAGGTTCCGAGCAGTATCACTGCGATAGAGGTCGCGGTAGAACTCACGCCCGACAGAATCCGATAGCTGCCTAGCAACACACCAATGGTAGCAAGGCCGAACGCTCCTCCCAGCAGCTTCGACATAAAGATGATATTCAGCCCAATCGTTTTCCCTACACCGAGAACTAAGACCCACAGGAAAGCTGTGTACCCCTCTACTCTCTCACCAGGGTTATAGACCAGACCATGTCCGGAGGAGAAATTGTCGGCGTACCGAAAGGTTATGAAGGCGTCGTCAAGCATCCAGGGATAGATGAACCAATTGTACCAGATGATCACCAACAAGCTCAGGACCCCGAAAGCCCATGGAGTGATGCCGCGAGGCGTCCGGTAACTAAAGATTTCCGTTGCAGATAACTTATTCACTTCCAGTCCCCGGGACGAATACTGAATCATCGTAAGGCGAAGTCATTATCTAGTGGCCTGAGTTATTGTATTATGATCACTATACTATTGCCGAATCATCCGGATCAGTTTTTTAAGTCCTGGTGTATAGAAACACCTGTTCAGCAGGTGATTCCACTACTCCGGCAAACGATGCAGGATAAGTCAACACGATCATCCGCGCAAGAAGGAAAGAATAGCCCGGGACCTACACAGTCAAAACTTCAATTGCAAATCGAACTGAAGTCGTTTGAAATCCTCCGTTGCGTATTCGCTCAGACCCGTTTCGTTGATGAAGTATGTCATCTTGAACACCGTGTTACGAGCCAGTTGCACCGCTCCGCCAAGTACGTGCCCCTTGGAGTCAGTGCCACCACCACCAAAGTCAGAGGATGTAAAAGCACCCACAACAGCATCTTTCTCAACTTCACGGTAGAAGTAATTCAGCTGCCAGGAACCGGACTTTTTGGCCTTCCCGATCTGAAAGCCCACGAGCCAGCCGGTCTCAAGGCTATAGGCTCCGCTATTGGTAACGTAGTCAGCCATTACCAAGACGGGAGTATTCTGAAACTTGTGAGTGATCTCGCCAAATACTTCGATCAGATCATAGTCATTTGCATAATGAAGAACGGTGTCGACCTCCTCATCCTCGACATATGGTACAGTCGTGTTCCCGGCGGAATGATCATGGTCAAAGTACGGCTCAAAACCCAATGTGTTGACGTAGTTGAAAAAACCCACCCCCACAGCGACTGTTGACTTCCCGTCATTGAAATGGAACCGCCCTATTCCCTGCCCTGCCACCAAATATGAATCATCGCCTGACGCCCGTTCATCAAGCCATAGCCCAGCCCCAATCATGGTCAGATCGATCTGGCCCAACGTTTTGTTAATCGTAACAGCACCACCTTCAGGATTCCAGTCACCGTCCCAGATCAGTTCGGACTTGGCGGGCTTGATAAACGGATTCTTTAACTTACCAGCCGTAATGCGCAGACATGGAACAGCTTCGTGGTACGTTTCAAAGTAGGCCAGATCGAGGCTAAAGGTCTTAGTACTGGACGCTCCATCCAAGGTCTGGTTAGTCGATATCGGATCAGTGCTTCCAGTGGCCAGCCTGATCCCCACCTGTGTATACGGGGAAACGTTTGCATAGACCCCGAGACGCGCTCGTATCCTTTGCCGATGGCGTGCATCCTCCTCCCCCGCTTCAATCATTTCATGACGATACCGGAGATCGCCCTTGATCGTGATGGACTCGGACCAGTTAGAGGCAACAGTATTCCCGGCGATGATAGCACCCGCCAAACCGAGTATCAAAACCCTGCCCATTTCGTGTACATTCATTTTCTTGCCTTTCTCCATGATACGTTTTTCACACCGACAAACCACTGAACCAATTCGATATCCATGTGTCAAGAAAATGCTGAGACGGGGATTCTTGTAGGTAATGTCAAGAGTTGTGTGTAAAAGTGTGTATCCATATTATTCATGCTGCTTT
>JAHOYZ010000048.1 GCA_019038695.1 Candidatus Zixiibacteriota bacterium | reverse complement strand
AAAGCAGCATGAATAATATGGATACACACTTTTACACACAACTCTTGACATTACCGTTCGAATTGAATTTTCCATCCTCCACTTGCCAACTGCCTGTAACAGTGTTACATTATAGAATTGGACAGTACGTATTAGACAAGTACGACCTTTCATATAGAGGAGGCACTGCCTCATGTCCGGTCACTCAAAATGGGCAACGATCAAAAGGAAAAAGGGAAAAGCGGACGCCGAGCGCGGACGGATTTTTACTCAGCATATCAAAGAAATTACTATCGCAGCTCGTGAGGGCGGTGGTGATCCCGATGGCAACCCCAGGCTCAGAACAGCCATTGCGGCGGCCAAGGGATCAAACATGCCCGCCGACAACATCAAACGAGCTATCCTCAAAGGAACCGGTGAACTACCCGGGGTTGTTTATGAGTCGATCGTTTACGAGGGGTATGGCCCCGGTGGCGCAGCCATCTATATGGAAACCCTGACCGACAATAAAAACCGTACCGTCTCAGAAATCCGCCATTACCTCTCAAAATATGGCGGCAATCTCGGCTCCAATGGTTGCGTAGGCTGGATGTTTCACAAAAAAGGAATTATCGTCGTCGATATGGAAGCTTCCGACGAAGACACCCTGATGGAAATCGCTATGGATCACGGCGCTGAAGACCTCTCCTCCGAATCCGGTGCCTTTGAGATTATCACCCCCCCCGAAGCTATCGACGATGTCCGCCAGGCACTCGAAGACAAGGGTATTGAGATGGTCAGTGCTGTGGTGACAATGGAACCGGAGACATCGGTCAAACTGGAAAAAGAAAACGAGGTGTCCTCAATGCTCAAGCTGTATGAGTTACTTGAGGACCATGATGATATCCAGAAAGTCTATTCCAACTTCGACATCGACGAGACGCTGTTAGAAAAACTGGCTTAGACAGCATTAGCCCGCATTCGAATATGAACGGCAGACATCACGTCTGCCCTAACCATCTGTCATGCCGGACTTGATCCGGTATCCAGTCTTGTAGGTCAGAAGCCCTGCGCTCCTGCCGGAACACAGTCCTGTAGGGTTCCGTGGCGACAGACACCTCCGTCTGTCCCACTCGATATGTGACATACTCCCACCCCCTTTTTTGTTGAGTTCTCGCGCAATTACCCTTTGTTTGAAGTATGAGAGTACTTGGCATTGACCCCGGTCTCAACATCACCGGCTATGGCTTGCTTGAGGAAGCAGACGACAGGATCACTGTCCTTGAAGCCGGAGTTATCCGCACCAACGCGAAAGCCTACATGGCCGATCGGTTGCATGAGATAGCTCGTGAGATCGAAACGATAATCGACCAGTTCAAGCCTGAAGCAATCGCTATCGAAGATTTGTATTCGCATTATGGTCATCCGAAAACGGCCATCATTATGGGCCACGCCCGTGGAGTCGTTTTTCTCAAGGCTGCCGAAGCGGGAATAGAAATCATCCCCTACGCCTCTACGCGGGTCAAGAATTCACTCACAGGCAACGGTCGGGCCAGTAAACAGCAGATGCAACTGATGATCCGTTCCGCACTCGATCTGCCTGAAGTCCCCGAACCTCCCGACACCGCCGACGCCCTCGCCGTGGCGCTGTGTCATTTACGAGCTTTGGCCCACAACAGGATGGTGACCACATGATTAGCCGCATCAAAGGAATCCTCACCGAAGTCACCGAGGATAGAGCATTGGTCGAAAACGGTGGCGTCTTTTATGAAGTCTTGCTGCCCTCTGCGCTGGCGGATCGACTCAAAGAGAACGGCAAGATTGGAACCGAGATGCAATTCGAAACGATCCACTTTATTCAGGCCGGTGACCGAAAATCGAGTCACTACCCGAAGTTGGTTGGATTCACAAGCCGTATCGACCGTGAATTTTTCTCCCTGATGACCCAGGTCTCGGGGCTTGGCGTCAAGAAAGCTCTCAAGTCACTCGTTCTTCCGATCCGTGATATAGCATCCGCCATTGAAACGAAAGACGCCGCCCGGCTTAATCGTCTGCCGGGAGTTGGAGCAAGACTGGCCGAGAAGATCGTAGCCGAGCTGCATGGTAAAGTTGCCAAGTTTGCTCTTTCCAAAGAGACCGAAGCGCTATCAAAAGACAAAAAGAAACTCTCCACCGAGCCGTTTATCGAGGAAGCGCTTGAGGTTCTCTCACAACTTCAGTATACTCGTACCGAAGCCCAAAAGATGATCGATCTTGCTCTGCAAAACCTGCCCAACTTGGGTCAGCCCGAATCGGGTCAGCCTAAAATTGGTCGGGTCGAAGATTTGATTGCGATAGTATTCAGGAACGAACGACAGAAAGAGACCTGAAATGGCCCGCGAGCGAATTGTATCCGGAAACCAAACCCAACCCGATGAAGACCAGGCATTTGTCTCGTTGCGACCGAAGAGTCTTGATGAGTACATAGGACAGAATGAGTTGCGTGGCAAACTTCAAGTAACACTTGAGGCATCACGCCAGCGCAAAGAATCTGTCGAGCATATTCTCTTCTATGGCCCGCCGGGATTGGGCAAAACTACGCTGGCCCATATTATCGCTCATGAGATGGGTACCAAGATGGTTGCTACGGCCGGTCCGGCGCTCCAGCGAACCGGCGATCTGATGGGTATTCTCACCAATCTAAACGAAGGCGACATTCTTTTTATCGATGAAATCCACCGCCTCTCCCCCGTGATCGAGGAGTTTATTTACCCAGCTATGGAGGATTTCAAAGTCGATTTCGTGGTTGATAAAGGTGCCTTTGCCAAAGTCATCAACGTCCCGCTGAAGCAGTTCACATTGATCGGTGCTACCACGCGGGCCGGGTTGCTGTCGGCACCCCTGCGTGACCGATTCGGTTTGTATTACCATCTCGATTTCTACCCCCCTGAAGAATTGGCTCGAATAGCAGAAAGATCAGCCCGAATTCTTGGAACAACGATTCCGACTGATGCCGCAGGGGCAATTGCTGAGCGTGCCCGGGGCACACCACGAATTGCCAACCGTCTGCTGAGGCGCGTACGCGACTACGCCGATGTGAAAAATGACGGTGCCATCACAGCCAAAATTGCCGGCAAAGCGCTTGACGCCGAGGGGATTGATAATCTGGGTCTGGATGCGCTCGACAGGAAATTCCTTCAGGTCATTATTGAGTATTACAAAGGCGGTCCGGTAGGGGTTGAGGCTCTCGCCGCCACACTCAACGAAGAGTTGGATACGCTGGTTGATATGGTCGAGCCTTATTTACTAAAAACAGGTTTTGTGCGACGAACTAAGCGCGGCCGTATGGCTTCTTCAGAGGCTGCTAAACACCTCGGCCTGAACATACCTGATCCGGGCAGCCAGCAACGATTACTCTGATAACCAAAAAGGAACAGCAAACCCAAATGGACGAAGACTCACTCAAAGCTTTATGCCAATACGCTCAACAAGCGTCAGAGGATGATCTTGCGGACCCACAGAATATTGTAGCAATACTGACATCTGAGACGGTCAAGTTCCGTGACAAACTCAAAGATGAGACAGGAGAGATTCTGACTGTCGCTGATACCCGTTCTACCCTTGACGCCCTTACAACATTCCTCGTTTCCAACAGGTTACCCAACAACATCACTCCTACACAGAAAGAACTCGCCCAAATTTGGATTGAATGCCTGAGACACCCAAAAAATTGACCACAGCAGAACTGCTAACTGCGCACCAAATCTACAATTTTCTTGCCGACGAAGTTTCCAGAGCGTAACTTAGCCCATGAAATAAACTATACCTTTTTCAGGAGCCGTACCGATGAAAACACTGTCCAGTACATTCATAGTTCTTATTCTACTATCCTGTTTCCTGATTGGATGTGGTACAGACGTAGCCCAGGAAGGTGATAGTGTCCGGGTACGGTATATCGGACGGCTCGATACCGGCGAAGTTTTTGACAGTTCGCAAACAGATCTGCCGATGGTATTCTCGATCGGCGCCGGGCAGGTCATTCCCGGGTTTGACAAGGCTGTCACTGGTATGGCAGTGGGCGAAACCAAAACCGTGACACTACCTCCCGAAGACGCTTACGGGATGCCGGATTCAAACCTCACCCACCAGATGCTGATCAGTGATTTCCCTCCTGATATCACGCCCAGTGTTGGCCAAATACTGGATATGGGTCAACCGGATGGTCGTGCAGTGCAAGTCCTGATAGAGAACATCAAGGAAGACACCGTCTATCTCAATGCCAACCATTACCTGGCCGGCAAAACGCTGGTTTTCGACCTGGAGTTGATAGAGATAGTAAAATAGCCATTATCTCCAGACTGGCTGGCATCTTATCAGAACTTGACCTTGGCACAGAATTCTGCCCTTTAAGCTTGAATATTCCTTCTCCAGAGGAGTATCTTTTGTAAGAAGGAAGTATGATTAATGTGTTCAGATACGGCATTAGTACAACAGATCAAATCCGGTAGCAAGAAAGCTCTGGGGAAACTCGTCGAGCGACACAAGCATTCCGCCTACCGCCTGGCTATGGGACTGGTCGGCAATCGGGATGACGCCTTTGATATCTCTCAGGAAGCTTTCCTGCGTGTCTACCGGTCAGCTGGCACTTACGATGACAGCAAGCCGTTCCTGCCCTGGTTCTACACTATCGTGTCCAATCTCAGCCGGACCTGGCTAAGACGCCGTTCCAGCCGGGAAAACAAGATGGTGGATATGGATGATGTCTCTTTCCTGCTGGTTGATAATTCCACCCCGGAGAAAGAGGTCATGAGACGCGAATCTGTCACGCAGCTACGGAAAGCTTTGTTGGAACTTTCCTTCGATGACCGGGAGATTATTACTCTACAGCATTTTCGGGGAATGTCCTATGATGAAATCGCCGATTTACTCGGCATCCCAAGGGGGACTGTAATGTCACGGCTCTACTACGCCCGCAAACGTCTGGCCAAGCTAATGAGGGATAACGATGACTAACGATATCCGAAAACTACTGGCTGGTTATGTTGATGGCGAGCTAACCAATGAAGAGAAGATGGCTGTTGAACAAGCACTGGCTGAAAGCCCGGAACTGCAGACAGAGTTGGAGGAATTTCGGAAGCTGAAGGAGGTAACGGGAATGGCGCAGTACGCCGACTTGCCGGATGAAGTCTGGGAGACCTACTGGGAATCGATCTACAAGAAGCTTGAGCGCGGAATTGGCTGGATTTTCTTCTCCGTCGGAGCCATCGTCTTGCTCGGATTTGGGCTTTACGAAGTGTTCAGCCAGTTGTATCTTGATCCTGACGCGCCGCTCTGGACAAAGATTGGCCTGACCGCTCTGGCCGTTGGCTCGGCTGTACTGTTGGTGTCATTTGGCCGTGAGCGCTGGTTTGCTTACAAGAGAGACCGCTACGGAAAGGTACTTAAATGATTTTAGCCACCTGTGAGAATATCGCCGGCAAGAGAATTGTCAAAACCATCGGTCTGGTCAAAGGAAACACTGTTCGCGCACGACACATAGGTCGAGACATTGCCGCCGCATTTAGAGCCGTAGTTGGCGGTGAGGTCAACGAATATACCAAGTTGATCGCCGAATCGAGAGAACAGTCGATTGATCGAATGATCGAAGATGCCCGCTCCAGGGGCGCCAATGCCATTGTCATGATTCGTTTTGGCACATCCGCATTGATGAGTGGCGCGGCTGAACTGCTGGCTTACGGTACAGCTGTAGTTGTCAAGGACGAATAGGCACATCCCTTATTGAGACAGCGACTCAGCCAGAGTCGTCCTCGCCCAGAGTTCAACCACATTGCTCTTTGAACGCATCTCGGGCCTTTTGCCCCCGGACATTCCACCTCCTCCTTTGCGTCCTCCCATGCCACCCCGACCTCCACTCGGCATCCCGAAACCATCTCCCCCGCTACCAAACATGTCACGCCCGTCCAGAGACTTGCGATCAGACCCGCCCCACTTGATGCCAATCCCGGCTTTCTTTCCCGGCGATACATCAAGCCCGTAGTACCGTACCCTGCTCTCGGCTAAGGGCACACTGAATTCGTAGTTGAAAAATCCCTGGTCCATTGCAAACGCGACCGATGGCCCTTCTGATCCATCCATGACAATTGTCTTCTCAATGATGACGTCCTTGATAGCGCAGGTAAATGATTCCTGCAATGAATCCATGTTCTGACCTGCTCGCTTCCCAAACTTCTGATCGGAGAACGACTCGCCCCCCTGACGTCCTATCATCTGCCGCAGCTCATTGGGAGACGGACCGCCTCGATAGAATAATGAAAAGTCCTTGTCATTATTGCCATTCTCGTTGAGCCATAATGACAGACCAGAGGTACGGATAGACATAGCCCATTGTGGATCACGGAATCGCAACAATAAGTACAAGCGTTCATCGTCATTGGCCAGCCCTATAGTGTAGCCC
>JAHOYZ010000047.1 GCA_019038695.1 Candidatus Zixiibacteriota bacterium | reverse complement strand
TGTGACTGTCGAAATTCAATTCTCGATAAGGCATTAGGTGTCTCCTTTGTGGGTCATTGAAAACTCTAGGATACACCTTTTGTCTTTTACACACTTCTAAAGATATTACCCAGTTCGACTGCCAATACTATTTGTTGCAGGATAATTTTCTGATTACCATACTGTTTCACAGGACTAATGCGAGACGGTATGACAAAAGACGAGAATATGAACAACCCCGATGATGCAGATTTCATCGCACGTCGTCTGCGGATGGTTGACCAGCAAATGGTCCGTCGGGGGATTCGAAACAAGGCCGTGCTGGATGCCATGCGAACCGTGCCACGCCACCTGTTTATTCCAGAGCAATCTCAGGACAAGGCTTACCATGATGGTCCAGTATCGATTGGTCGGGGGCAGACAATCTCTCAGCCATATATTGTAGCGTCTATGACCGAATACCTACGCCTTGACCCCGAAAGCAAGGCCCTTGAAGTTGGTACGGGGTGCGGATACCAAACCGCAGTCCTGTCCGAAATAACCCCCCACGTCTTTTCTATTGAGCGGATAGCCGGATTGCTGGAAGACGCCCAGGCTCGACTGAATCGACTGGGCTATGCTTCTGTTCAGACAATGCTTGGCGACGGTTCGGAAGGCTGGCCCGAGGCCGCTCCCTTCGACGCGATCATAGTCACAGCCGCAGCACCTGCTATACCCCAAACATTATGTGACCAATTGGTGGAGGGGGGGAGGATGGTGATCCCCGTTGATAGAGGCACAACCGGACGGCAGGACTTGCTCGGACTGGTCAGGACTCCCACCGGCATTGAGCAGGAAGTTCTCTATGAAGTTCGTTTTGTTCCATTGCTTGGCGAGATTGACGGTTAGCTGAACATTGTCTCGGTCTGTCATCGTTGATCTCATCGCACAAGAGAACTTGTCGTCTCCTGACTAAGGAATATTTACAACTGGACATCGCCAATGCAGCTAGATATAATAGAGAATTAATAACTCCATTGCGAGGAACGAGGGATGACAAGCACTGAAGACTATCTCATGGCTGCAGCGTTTGTTCTGATCGGCGGTTTTACCTTTTTCCTGGGGTTTATCAAGATGCGGAAGTATCGCCTCATTCGTGATATTCCGCGTTCCAAGATCAAGTCGATGGCTATGGGTGTTATCGAAATCCACGGCCATGTTGAAGCGGACAAACTTATCAAATCTCCATTTTCTCAAACAGAATGCGTTTACTACAAATTCGAGATCAAGGAGTATCGTCAATCGAGTTCTTCAAAAAAATCCGGCTCTACAAGAAAATGGGAAGTGGTTGGGTCAGGCGACAGGAGTGTACCCTTTATTGCCAAGGACGAAACAGGCACGGCGTTGGTGGAACCTGACAAGGCGGAGTTTGTGGTCACTCACAAAAAAGTGTTTTACCAGAAGGGACAGGGATTTCTTGCATCCCTCAAATCTATCCCTCGAATCGTCAAGGCACTCAAGACTTTCAACCCGAACGACACCACCTCGCTCCTCCTTGAAGGGGATCCGCTTCAACCGATGGAAGAGCGAAAAGGTCTTCAAGTCACGAATGTTGGGGACCGCAAGTACTATGAGTATTATATCGAACCGGGCGATGGCCTGTTTGTGCTGGGTACAGCGGCAAATAGTCCCGATACCCCCGGAAACATTGTGATCAAACGTGGCAAGAACGAAAAGACATTCATCATCTCGGACAAGAGCGAGAAAGCTGTTCTTAAGAACATAAAGAAGACAATGCTGATGTGCTTGATCATTGGTGGCATCTTTCTGGTTACAGGTGTCCTGCTGCTCTTCATGGCTATGGGAATTGTCTCAGGAGGTTGATAATATGGAAATGCTTTGGACAGTTATCGGTGTTGGAATCCTACTGGTAGTAATCGTAATCATTGGTTGGTTGATCGGTGTCTACAACTCCCTGGTGCGATTGAAAAACAATATCCAGAAGGCCTGGAGCAATATCGACGTGCTCTTGAAACAGCGTCACGACGAGTTGACAAAACTGATGAGTTCAGTCAAGGGGTATATGAAACACGAAGAGGGTGTTCTTACCAAGATAACTCAAGCCCGAACAGCGTTTCTTGATGCCAAGTCGGTTGGAGATGTAGCCAAAGCCGACAACATGATGACTTCAACTCTGAAGTCGCTGTTTGCGGTGGCAGAGAACTACCCGGAACTCAAAGCGGACCGAAGTTTCGCCCAGTTTCAGGGACGTATCAGTGAGATCGAAGAGCAGATTGCCGACCGGCGTGAATTCTACAACGATTCAGTCAACACTTTCAATATCCGAATAGAACAAATTCCAGACATGTTCGTTGCCCGCATGTTGGGCTACACGCGCAAAGATTTGTTTGAGGTTGACGAATCCGACCGCCGGGATGTGGAGGTTCAGTTTTGATTACGAGTTGTTGCACAGACATAAACAAGAATTGTCTTATTTGGGAGGAACCATAACCAGAATTAATCCATGTAGGGTGACAGACACGGCGTGAATCGAAGCGCGCAGAATGTTGTATAACAGACAAGCAATAAATCCCATCGGAAGTGACCGCCATAATTACATGAACCACATGATTAAGAAATCTCTGCTATGCGCTAGTCTGTTTGTGGTAATGTCGTTTTGTTGGACGACAGTACATGCCAATGAACCACCGAGATCGCTTACGGTGCAGATTGAAAAAATCGACTACGCCTATCTGGGCATGGTGAGGGGTGTCAGGGTCATGATTTCCGGGCAGGCGGCTGAGGTAACAGAGTTTGACTTTCTTTTCGCCTACTACTCCATGGGTTTCACTTTCTTGGGTGTTACCCCCGGAGATTTCGATTCGACGGCTGAATGGGAATCTCTCGTTTACCATGCGGGACCACCAGACTTGAAAGCTCAAGATAGGTGGCCGTACGATACTGTTCGCGTGAAAGGAGTATTCTCCAAGCCGGTATATCTCGGCGGTGGCGACAATGATTCGATGTCTACTCTTCTCTTCACGCTCGATCTCAAACTGACCAATGACCGTACCTTTACGTGCATGAACCTGCCAATACGTTTCTGCTGGTGGGACTGCGATGACAATACGATTGTCAGGGTCGACGAGGGAGAGTCGGAGGTTGGCAGTTCAACTGTGCTTTTGTCCGATAGGGTGTATGAGCCGTACGAATGGGAGATAACCAGACCGGATACATCAGTACCTACATTTTTCGGGGCGCTACATGACTGTGATAATGCCAAGAGTGAGCCAACACTACGCAGTATCACATATGTCAACGGTGTGGTTGGTGTTGTGTGTTTCGAGTCAATTGATGGTCGGGGTGATATGAACTTGAACGGACTCTCGATTGAGTTGGATGATGAGCGAGTCTTTATGAACTATTTCTTATATGGGGACAGCATATTCACGCATCAAGATGCTCAACGAGCAGCCTCAGACATGGATATGAACGGTAATCCCTTGACAATCGCGGATCTGGCTCTAATGGCACGCATCATCGACAAAGACTTCGAGGATGACTTCAGCTTTCCTGACCCTCCAGAGCTACGTCCGTGGATATTGCCGGGTCCTAACGGCGAACTATATAAGCCAGGCTTGTGGTTATCGTTTCCGACCGGTGAGGCAGCGTTGATCCGATTCCCGAGCCGTGTTGCTCTCGCTACCGATGACAGTCTGTCGGTCGTATATATGATCTTCGAAGGTGTTGTCAACCCGTCGCTGATCGATCCGGAATTGAATCTGTATTTTGCTAACGTTGGAGATTCAACTCGTGTTCTGGTCACTTCGTTTCATACCGACAAGGACATAGTGAGTGGAGCATTGGTGGAATGGGATGGCGAGGGCGAACTCGTGGAAGCACAGGCGGCGACGCATCTTAGTGGGCAAGTCGTTATTGTGATAAGGTAATCGGGACCATGAGATCGCCACGTCCGCTGGCGCGGACTCGCGATGATTGGACCCCTGCTTTCGCAGGAGTGATCTCAGTGTCACAACCCGAGCAAATCGATGGCTCTGCCTGTGAAATCGTTGTCAGCGCAGTTCCGCCAACTTACCATCACCCGACACACGATAGAAACGGCCGTCTTTCCAGAGTAGCGCCTGAAGCGATCCAAGCTCATCCACAGGTATATCAATGGCTATGACGCGGTTATCATAAAGGCCTATCAAGCTGTCTACTTCAGTGTGACCAACCACCACCGTCGCGGCATCGAAGTGAGCCAGTATTCGATCCACATCATCTGCTGTAGCCTGTGGATACCGATTTTCCATCTCATAGTGGTAGCCTCGATACCATAGCGGTCCGAGGCTACTCAATAGGAATTTGACCTGTTCGGTAAAGGCGAGACGTGACGACAGCATGTCAATCCCGCTTCGTACCGTACGGTTCAGATCATCAAGTGTGAGACCGCTATCGATCACCATTGGGGAGATACCGGCATGGACAAACAAAATATCATTGATTCTTATCACTACTTGCTTGGAACGCAACCATTGCCCCAAAGCCATGTCAGGTCCATAGAGGTCCATGTGTTTGATACGACTCTTACGCGCAATACCCTTCAGGTATTTTTCGTGTATGTATCTGTCGTCCCCGCGTAACACCATCATCTCGTGATTACCAAGCAGGGTGTGAACCATCCCACCGTGCTCTATGGCTTCCTGCTCAAGATGGTAGGTCAGCCATAGACATTCAGTCACCATATCTCCCCGGTCGAAGATATCCCCGTTCACAACCAGATGGCCGTCACCCCACTTCCAGCGAAGATCGTCATCGATGACACCACCGTTTTGCAGGATGTTCACCATGTGTTCGTAATCGCCGTGAATGTCGCTAATAGCGAACAGCTTACTCACGCCGGTGAATACTGCCGGTTGTATGTTGTAGTCACCCGCAATGACTGAGTACTGGACTTCGGTATCGTGACACAATCCCTCAAAGTGTAGTGTGTCGGTAAATACGATACGATGTTTCACAATCGTCTCGTCGCAATAGTAAAGCACAACAGCCAATGTATCGTTGTCCCAAAATACGTAAGGACCTTCATCCAGGTTGGCTTTACTTACGCTAGTGCTGTCATTTGCAAAGGTCAGTTGATAGAATATGACCAACACAATGATTGAGATCACAGAGGTTGAAAGTAATTTTGCATGATGTAATATATTTCGCATAGTCCTTCTTCCTGTTAGGGCTCTTGTGACTCCTCAAGTTAGGAACGTCATTGAACATTGGCAACGACATTCCTTGCCTATGAGTATGGTCATTGACTATCTTGACCGGTGGTTATGAATAGTGAGAACCCATATGATCGAAAATACGCTGGCGAAGAGTACTACTGGGGGAAAACACCTTCGTCAATGTGTGCCAAGGTACTGGAATTCGCAGATGCGGTGGGTTCAAAGTGTCCAAAGCTGATAGACCTGGGCAGTGGGGAAGGTAGAGATGCGGTTCATTTTGCTCAGCATGGTTTTGATGTTACCGCTCTGGAATTGTCACCGGTCGGCGTTGAGAAGACCATCCGTCTGGCCGTGGATAGCGGGGTGTCGGTTACTGCCATTCAGGGTGATATCTTTACCTGTGAATTACAGAACAATCACTATGATGTCATCTTCTCGACTGGAACCCTGCACTACCTTCCGCCCGACATTCGCAGGGATCGTTTCGATCATTTCAAGAATGCGACCGTGCCCGGCGGCATCAACGCTCAAATGGTTTTCGTGGAGAAGCCGTTTGTGGAGAAGGCGCCCGATGCTGAGGAAAAGCGGTATCTTTTCCGGTCCGGCGAGTTGATGAGCTATTATTGGGACTGGGAGATTTTGTTTTCCGTAGAAGAAATCTTCGACTGTCAATTGGGTGACATACCCCATCGCCACGCCTGTAACCGGATCGTCGCTCGTAAGTCATGAAGTTAGTCATCCAACTGTACCTGGAGGACCAAAAAAAACCGGCTTATCGGACTTGACAAATGGATAGAATTGACGATATTAGTTACAGGAAGGCCCGCCCCGGGGTATAAACGAGCGCAGTGCTCGGCCTCGTCGCCGGTAGCGACAACAGCGGGTTACTTCTGTACATTTTCTATCAAGTTTGATGCCTCCGATCCGGGTCGGAGGTTTTTATTGAATAGGGACTTGCACGGGTACCCCGCCTTTTTGTTGTCACCTGCCTACGGCATTCCTATCTTGAAGATATGAATCTGGATAAAACATTTGGACGTCTCGGTCGTTATCAGACGTGGCTGGTGCCATTGGCACTATTTATCGCTGCGATTACAATGCGACTGATTTTTCTCAACCAGATACAGGAATTCCCGACCTTCGATCATCCCATCATGGATGAGGGCTATCACGTCCAGGTTGTCGACCAGATCAACTCGGACACATTACCGAAAGAACCATTCTATCGCGCTCCTCTGTATCCATACCTGTTGGCGTTATTCATGCAAATCGCCGGTGGTTCGTTGTATTGGGTACGCTTCATCCAGATTGTCCTCGGTTCGTTTCTTCCTCTGTTGGTATATGGTCTCGGGGTGCGTTTGTTCAGCCGCAACATTGCCTTCTGGGCGACTTCTCTTGCTGTCTTCTATCCCACGTTTCTCTATTATGACGTCACTCTTCTGATCACATCTTTGATGGTACTATTGACAGCTCTCTTTGTTTACCAATTGTATCGATGTCAGAGTGATCCCGAGCGATTGAGCCTTTTCGTAGTCGCCGGGTTGCTATTGGGCCTTGCCGGTCTGGCTCGTCCGAATATCTTACTGGCCGGTCCGGTTTTGGCTTTTTGGGTCTGGCTCATATTGAAACCGGAGTTGGGATGGCGCAAAGCGCTCATTCGTTATGCGCTCATCGGGTTTGCATCGTTGATCGTAATCCTGCCAATTACTATCCGCAATTATGTCGTCAGTGACGACCCGGTTTTCATTGCCTGGCAAGGAGGATTTAATTTTTACTTGGGCAACAATTCCGAAGCCACAGGCTGGTCGGCCACGGTAAGCGATATCGATCCTACGTGGCAGGGAGGATACCGTGATGCTGTCGCAGTAGCAGAGCATCGCCTGGGAGGGACTCTGAAGAAATCAGAGGTTTCCGATTTCTGGTACGACCTGGCTTGGGAAGAGATCGTTGCCCATCCGGGGCACTTTCTGACCCTGCAAATAAAGAAGGCTCGCCTTTTTGTCAATGGTTACGAAATTCCCAATAATCAGGACATTTACTTCACACGCGATTTTGCACCGATCCTACGACCCCTACTGTCCAATGGATTTGTATATTGGCCATTTGGACTTTTGATGCCGCTCGCGATCCTTGGTTTCTTCTTTTCTCTGAGGAGGTGGCGTAAATTTCTCGCATTGTATTTGGTGAGCGGGGCGTGGATATTGTCGCTGCAGATGTTCTTCGTCTGTGCTCGTTATCGTCAACCACTGATTCCATTGATATTGTTGTTCGCCGTCTATGCTGCTGTCCGAATCATTGAGCTGGCTCGCCGGCGAGACAAACGGAATCTGTTACTGGTTTGTATCGCAGGAGTGCTTCTGCTCTGGGAGAGTAATCACGATATTCTGCATTTATCTCCCCAGCGAGTAGAGGCGGAAAATCGACATATGCTTGGCAATGCATTCAATGACCAAAACAACCCGATCCGGGCTGAGAAGGAGTTTCGCAAGGCTATCGCCGCCGACAGCACTTTTGCTCCGGGATTCAACAATCTTGGTATGATGTTGGCGCAGAGGGGAAGTTGGCTTGAGGCGGCCGATTTGTTTCGACACGGGATTACTATTGATCCTCAAACGGTGGAGACTTTCTTCAATCTGGCCACCGCCTATCTGGAGTTGGGAGACAATGAGGCCGCAATTGATGTTTTGTTGCGGGCGAGGCAACTGCACCCGTTCCATGACTATGTTCACCTCAAGCTGGGCATGACCTATTACGAAATCGGTCAGCTACCCCAAGCCCTGGAAGCGGTCGAACAGAGCCTCCGCATTAACCCGTCTAACGAAACGGCCAGACAATTCTATCAGCAAATACAGCAGGCGATAGAGCAGTAGATTTCAGAGGGCGGCAGACACTCCCGTCACGGACTCGCTTGTCTACATCATACGACTCTGACCAAATCCCAGTATCTTCTGGCAGTGTGGACAGAAATACAGAACGTTCTTACCGGTAAACACTCCTAGTCCTTTAGCTCTCATATACACTTCGGTAAGTGCTACCTGGCAGTGAGGACAGATCGGTGCCAGATCATCTCGGGCGGTGATTCGTAGTTCTGTTGTTGCCATCGTCATTCTCCTTAGTCAAACCGTTATCGAACTTGTCATCAGTTCAGATTGATGCTGTCAATATTACCCCGAAACCAGATTTCTATTCACATCCAATCGCAAGAACGGTCACTTCTTGAAGAAAGAAGTGACCGTTCTAATTAGTCAGCTAAAAGGTTTTCTGCTTACTTAAGCAGCAACATCTTCTTTGTCTCAGTGAATCCTTCTGTTTCCAGACGATAGAAGTACACACCACTGGCCACGCGAGAACCATGAGAATCAGTGCTGTGCCACTGAACAATGTGCCGTCCCGCTTCAAACGTACGATCAGCGAGAACCGCTACACGCTGCCCCATAATATTGTATACTTCGAGTCTGGCTTTCGACGACTTAGGAAGGTTGAAGCCAATCTCGGTAGTCGGGTTAAATGGGTTCGGATAGTTCTGCTCCAGGGTGAAGTCGTCAGGCAGACTTTCCAATTTACCAGCAATCGTGGCCGTGAAGTCTTGATGTTGTGCATCGGACACCACCGCTTCGCTTACCTGATATTCACCTTCGAGTTGGACAATTTGCGTGATCCCCGTGGCGATAACCGATGCGCCGTCAAGATCGAGTAAACCAATCCTGATGACCGAACCGTCGCTGCCATGGATCATGTCGATTTCGCTGCCAAGCAGGCTAGTTGGTATGCCACCGGAATTACCGATCAACTCCAATTGAACACCGCGCAGCGTGATCGGTGTTTCAATCGCTATCGTGGTATAACCATTCTCGTAACTCCGGACCACCATGATATCAGAAGCAATCTTGGCTGGGGCTGGAGCGTCACCAATACAACCGCAATTCGGATCCGGACCACCCTGGAACAGGTAGTCTACAAGATAAGTCAGATCTGCAATATTCGGACCGGTGCATGAGGCATTCATGTCCATCGCATTTGCCACACACGCGGCAGGTCCCCCTAGGAAGAGATGGGCGACAAGTCCGGTAAGGTCCATAATTATCACGTTTCCGTCGCCATCAAAATCACCCGGTAGATACTCAGGCACTATGGTGACGTCACGGTAGTAGTCAAAACCGGCTGGCAGATCAAAATTGGTCGCATCGGCAAAGAGAAGGTGTCGCGTAGGATCTTCATCAAGGGCTGTATCCCATCTGACGATTGCCGACGTGTCGCAGTTGCCCGCATGGTTGAAATGAACGTTGAATACAACATGATCGCCGGGCGGAATCATATAGCCAGATGAGTTAGCGAGGGCTACATAGATGAAGCCCGAATCAGGCTTAATCTGGGACACATTGTAGTTCCAGCCTTCGGTAATCAAACCCTCGAAACTGATACTCTCTACCTCAACATCTGGCGGTATAGCCAGCGGGATTGATGCTCCCTTGATGTGCTGCGTCAGTTTCACCGACACTGGCTGAACAGCGTTGCATGGGCCAGTCACGACCGAGGGTACGATCAGAGAATCAGGAGGTCCTCCAAGTGAATCCGGTCCTGGTATAATGGTGAAACAGTGTGGCCCTGCCCAGTTGGGATGATGCTCTTCAGTCCCTAATGCAACAGACCACATCCAATCTCCACCGGGTGGGAAAAAGCACGAATCCAGACAAATATGCCGCCCAACGTATGACGAGTCTATCGGGCCGATGTGTATGCTATAGGTTACCTCATTAAATCCTACCGGAATTCCCGGTTGGAACATCCTAAACCCAGCGAAGGCGACCGTATCAGCGCCCATTCCGTCGGTACTGAATTCGTTGATAAACAGACCACCATCAAGATGAGGGAAGAGGGGGGAACCTGTTGTGTCACCCCAGGAGTTACTCCACTGGGCGCCATCCGGTGAATAGACCATGAAGCCGTGAGAGAATCCTTCGATGGGAACCCCGGTCGTGTTGTTCATCCTCAGATGAAAAGTTATTGGCGCACCGGTGACAATAGAATCACCGCCAGGCGATCCGGTGACATGGTCAAGAATGACTGCACCGGGGTCCGGAGGTGGGTCGTTGTATGCAATGTCATAGCAATATGGTCCCCCCCAAGATGGATAGACATTCCCTCCCGAAGTGGACCAAAGCCATTTGCTGACCGGTGGGTAGAAACTGGAGTCAATGCACAGCGTAAAACCGCTATCAACACAGCTTACTTGTGTTGTAATTGTCATGACCGTTTCGTTATAGCCGGGCGGAATGCCGTTGGTAAACATGTAGAATCCACCCAGCCCGATCGTATCTGCGCCCATGCCGTCAATACTGAACTCATTGATAAAGACGCCACCGTCAAGATAGGCACCTAACCCGCCGACTGTATCCGATATTGGCGGCTGCCAGGTTGCACCATCCGGTGAGTATATTCTATATCCGTTGGTCATGCCCTGAATGAATTCGCCGGTTGTGTTATCCAGATTAATATTGAACGTCACGGGTTGGTTGCAGTTGATCGTGTTTCCCGGACCCGCGCCAGGACCCGACAGCTCTACCGTGATGCCACCGTCCGGAACAGAAGAGCCTGGAATAATCGGATAGCAATACGGTCCTCCCCACGACGGATGGTAATTTGTGCCGCCGTCAATAGCCCACAGCCAGTATCCTGAAGGAGGGAAGAACACTGAGTCGATGCAAAGTGTCTTACCCACTTGGGACGTATCAACCGAAGTTGACATAGTTGCAATGATACCGTCGTATCCGTTTGGGAGTCCCGAGCCGTGCAATTTGACTCCCCAGATACCGATCGTATCGGCACCCATACCGTCAACGCTGAATTCATTGATACCGCGATCCAGGTCAAAGGCGATCACAAATCCGGAGTCCAGAGTGGTAACAGGTGGAGCCCAAGCAGCCCCGTCGGGTGAATACATTATGAACCCATTGGTCATGCCGTCAATGTTACCCCCGGAATTATTGTGCAGACGAACGTCAAATCGGACTTCTGCACCCGAATAAATCGAGTCTCCCGGGGCTGCTCCCGGCCCCGACTTCTCAATCGTAATTCCTGCGCTCACCACTGTAGCTATGCCAAGCACAGCCACTGTGGTCAGTGTGAGAATCAAACCCACTCGTTTCATAAATCCACCTCCTTGGAGATTCAAATCGTTCTGCTTCTCTGGCTGCAGGATTCGCACAGATCACGGTGATTTGTCAGTAGTCAGAAATCTGCGAAACCGCGAAGCCTGATTGCGGAACAGATTCGGTATTGTATAAAAGACTATCAATTCTTCAATGCTTAAGTATACGAATCCTGGCTACAGTGTCAAGCAAAAGAATGGCTAAGCGCATAGCATTCACGCTGTCAGAACACCATCACGCAATATAGGAATGGTATCGCTACGATTCAACTGCGATGCGTAGCGAACGTCATCGCCAAAACCGATCTCTCGTAACTCCTGACCACTTTCACATTCCAATAGAATGTCGGTCAATCTATCCCGGTTGCCAATGAATGCGGTTTCACACACTCTGGCTTCAGGTGTCTTGACAGAATCAATGTATGACAGAATTGCTCCGGCCCCGAGATAGTCTTCAAGAGCAAAGCGAATCGTTCCGTCGGCGGTAGGAATCTTGAATCTCTCACCACATGCGATAACCGTTATTCCTGCTGATTGGCAATCTGGTTTAGCAACCTTGCCTGCCATCGTCGCCGTTGCACGCGCGTTGATTAAGGCACCGATTAGAATTCTCGATGATGGTCCCAGGGCTACTCGTACACAGGTAGCGCCATTGGGCGACGGTAATACTATTCGTGTGCCCGACTCTACTTCGGTGCAGGTGAGAGGGGAGAGGGAGAACCGACCGCGCTGTGGTACTTCTTTTCTTCCAACAGCCACTACGGCATTCACTCTTTGCGCCAGTTTGTGCGGGTCGTCATCCTCTCGACACGGATACACGACTGCACCGTTCTCGACCGCTGTGATCGCCGTTGTGGAGAAGCTGAGCGTATCGACAACTATAATTAGATCCCCCCGAGTTGCCGCTCGTTCGACTCCACTCCGTCCCCAATCGAGGTGGCAAAGTGTTCCGTCTTTGTCAAAGTCAGGCACGATGATTTACGCTCCTTGTCTGTGAGAGCTTCAGATTGCACACCAACCGTAATTAGAACAACAGTATACATCGACCAGGCTCTGGGGTCAATTATCCCATAGAACGTGATGGAGCGCCAGATGTGTCCGATCAAGTGGAAGTTCAGGCAAATGTATAGTAAGAAGGGCGGTGTCGAATCAGGTAGACATCGGTGCTTTGACTTTGATACGGATCGACAGTTGTAGAATAAACTGATAGCCCAGACATTCTAAATAGAAGGAATCCTCAAGCCCATTCTTCGTCCAGTGCCACGGTTTGGATTCCTTTACTTCCGGAATGGCGATGACGATATCTCGTCCCTCATGGGAGAGTTCGGTTCTTAAACGTCCGGCGACTTGATTTGTGATTTCGCCGACGCCGTCGCGGATCCACGATTGTTTGACTTTCGATGAATCGCAGCCCAGAATCCGCGCGGCTGTTTGTACGGCCAGATTGTAGGGGAGCAGCACGGTCAAGGTGCCATCAACATCACCAGACAGAGGAACGCTGCCACAATAACCTTTGTCGTCTCCGATCGGGGGGGTTGCATCCTGGTTCTGACGAACGGATGAGCCTGTGGTTGTCTCAAGCACGTAGATAACCGCCTGAAGAGCACTGCTGATGATCTTGGTCATCAGCGCTCTGTCGGGAAGCGACTGCAACACACTCTCAACAGTCTCCGGTAGAAACGGCCTGGAAATCATCCCGTAGGCGATTTCTGACAACTTGGCGTCAGGGCTATTATTCTCCGCCAGAACGTTCACGAGAACTATCGGAATGCCCAGAGTTTGGGCTGTCTTGATCGCCTCAGGCAAAGGCGAATCGTCAGAGATAATATCGTCCTCCACCAGTACGATATCTGGAACAGTTGAAGGCATGGATCCATCGGGAACAATGGAAGTAAGTTGCCCGTACTTTTCGAGTATTCTACCGAGGTCAGCTGGCGGATTGTCCCGGCTTGTTATGTAGCTAAGACTCTTCACTTATGGATTACCTTGATCTTTTTCCGGTCCCCTTGAAATGAATTAACGTTCTATTGCGACACTCCGGGACGGTTGGGCAATAGCTCCTTGATTCGTTCAGAGAGAGCTTCCTCGGCGAACGGTTTCACCAGATACGAATTTGCTCCAGCCTTGAGGGCTTTTACAACATCGTCCTCAGCACCATCGGCGGTGGCCATAAGGATTGGAATTCTATCGTACTCAGGGGTGGCTCTCATTCTGGTCAGAACCTCAAACCCGTCCATGATCGGCATATTCCAGTCGAGCACAACCAGCCAGATATTGGAATAATGTTTGCGCAGTTTGACCAAGCCGTCAGCACCGTTCTCAGCTTCGAGAGGTGTAAATCCATTAGCCTTGACTACCTTCGCTATAACCCTGCGGATGATCACTGAGTCTTCGACAATTAGTATATTCATTTTCTCTTGCTACCTCCTTCGTTCCTTATCTTTGCTATTACTTAATTCATATCGGAAAATCCCCTCAAGACATGAATCCCCACCAATGCTCTTCAGGTCATCTTATTGGAAATCAGTCCCACTGCGGTCGTCTCCCCGTCATCGCATTCCAATCAACCGCATTCGCACCCCACAAAGCACCTCACAACGCAGTGCAACATCCTATATCCCTGTCGCTTAGCTAAATGTTTCAACTTTGCACTTTTTCCCTCAAATAGGTCTTGACACCCACTGGGTTAAGTATTATGATGGCCCGCCGATAGAGAAGATGGTCGATGACGCCAAGTGGTGCGACTAAGATAAAGAGCTTGATTTTTGGGAGATGTTTTCGTATATTAGATTCGCTTCAGAGGAGTTACTTCTTTACGAAAATAACCTGAAGAAAGCACTTGACATGTGTTTGGCAGCCCCTTATACTGGGTGTCTGCCGGAGAAATTGTCGGCAGATTTTTTGTGACTGTTCTTTGACAACTTAATAGCCATCGGATTGTTAAGAAGAGGCGGGTCCTGCAGGTTTACTGTAGGTCCGGAATTATTTGAATTTCGAGACCCTTTTCTATTTGAAGTTTCCAAACGATCCGAACATGAGCGTTCCTTTTTTGAAAGGTATTGTTCGGAATCAGGAATCAAATTGAAATCAATATGTTTTAATATGTTGTGGAGAGTTTGATCCTGGCTCAGAACGAACGCTGGCGGCGTGCTTAATACATGCAAGTCGAACGAGAAAGCCCGGCTTCGGTTGGGCGAGTAAAGTGGCGAACGGGTGAGTAACACGTGGACAATCTACCCTTAAGTCTGGGATAATCCTCCGAAAGGAGGTCTAATACCAGATAAGACCACGGGAAGGCATCTTCCTGAGGTCAAAGGCGGGGCAACCTGTCGCTTAGGGATGAGTCCGCGCTCCATTAGCTTGTTGGCGGGGTAATGGCCCACCAAGGCTTCGATGGATAGCCGGCCTGAGAGGGTGATCGGCCACACTGGGACTGAGATACGGCC